>JABXKY010000036.1 GCA_013619005.1 Candidatus Bathyarchaeota archaeon
TTTTATTTTTTTACCAAGAACCTTGCGCCTTTCAACGATTGCCGCATTGTCGACCCTCAGAACGCCCTCTATTTTTTATTAGTTTAAACAGTTCAGCCTCGCTGGTGGTGCACACGGTAACTACAAGGTCATAGTTGCCCATCGTTACAAACACGTTGCACACGTCTTTCATGTCTGTGAGTCAATCCGTTATATCCGAGCTGTCAAGGTCTCCGGTGGTCGTAATCAAGAAAACCGCGCGCGGCCTCATCCTACTAAGAAAAGGAAGAAATGCCTCTTTTTCTCACCAAATAAAAATAATCCCAAATTAACCGCCCACTGTTATCAAGTTAACCAGTGAAGTAGTTCAACGCAAACAACGCCAGGCTTGGCACCAGGGCTATGATCAGGGCTCTGCCTCTGCCCACCTTGTAGTTCTCCTCAAGGCTCAGCACCACCAGCGCGATCCCAGCCAGGCTCCAGACGTTAAACAGGTTAGCCCCGATGAACGCCTTGACGACCTTACTGGACATATCCCTATAGGAGACAAAGTAGCCGATGAGGCTGGCCGAGTCCATAATGCTGGCGTCAACTACCCTCAGCACCTGGTTCAGCAGAGCCGGGACCGTCGTGAACCCGTATAACGCAAAGTACCGCTTCATGGAGCCGTCACCACCCGAGAACTTACCCAGCAAATGAAGGATAAGCCCTGAAAACGTCCAGCCAACAAGCATGGTAACCCCCGCGGCTATCCCCGAGATAGTGCCCAGGCTACCCGCCATGGGTCCCGCGTCAACCCCCTGAAGCTGCGGCGTAATCACCTCCAGCGGAATCTTACCCATGTACGTCATGGTGCTATAGGCGGCCAACGCCACCATGAGCACCGCAATGACCACACCCTTTGTAAGGTCGCCCTCGTTGACCGTGCTGAAAATCTCCCTGGGCCTGTACAACACGCCCAGCAACTGTCCTATGAAACCAGGTTTCTCACTCATGCCTCAACGCCTCCACGGGGCTCATGTTCGATGCCCTGTACGCCGGGTACAGGCCGGACGCCACGCTAGTGACTATGGCGAACACCACCACCTCGGCCCCAAGCAGCAGTGATGAATCGACTGGCAGGTTGATGAACCTACCTATCAGGCCGGCCAGGAAGTAGCCGAACGCGGCGCCAAGCGCCCCCCCGATGGCTCCCGTGAGCGTGGCCTCGGAGAGGAACATGAGCATGATGTCAAGGCTCTGGGCCCCCACCGCCTTCATTGTCCCTATCTCCTTGGTCCTCTCCATGACGCTCACAGTCATGGTGTTGATGATTCCTATGCCCGCAACAAGCAGGCTGATGCCCGCTATCCCCCCCAGCACGGACTGAATGGTGCCCAGCACCGCGCTGACCGACTCCTGTGCGGATGCCGCGGTAACCACAGACGCCCTGTCCCCCATCTTCTCCTCGATTCGCTCGGCCGCCGGGTCAACCACCTCCAGGCTGTCGGCCTGTGCGAGAATGAAATCAAAATCGCCGCCCGTGTCATAGAGCGTATGCGCAGTTTGCAGGGGGATAGAGAGGGAGTCATCCAAGTTGGCACCTATATTGCCCCCCGTCTCCTCAAGGATGCCGATCACCCTCAGGGTCAGCGTTTTCTCCTCCCCATCCACCCTGGCAGTAATCTTTATCCTATCCCCCAGCTCCACGATGGGCTCATCCAGGTCCTTGGGGTGGGCCACGTTAGAGCCCACGACGACTACGGCTGAATCAGACAGCTTGAAATTCCTCCCAGAGGCCAGCTGCGTGTTGGCGTTCAACTCCTTGTACTTGGGAGTAACCCCGTAGATATCCGTCCTGAAGAAACGGCCCTCGATGGTGTACTCCGCGAAAACATTCGATATAATGGGCGTTGCGTCCTTCACGTCCTGGAGTTTCGCTATAATCTCCACGTCCCTCCAGTTGAACTTGACACCACCCTGCATTGGAGGACCTCCACCCATCTCCCCCGGGATAACCATGAGGTTCGTGGGACCGAACATGTCAAGCTGGCCCGCCACGTTCGACTGCAGACCCTGGGTCATGCTGATGAGGCCCGTGATGGCGGCGCACCCTATGAGGATGCCCACCAGGTTAAGCGCGAAGCGGAACTTTCTCTCGCTCAGCCCGTTTATGGATAACAGGAAGATGTCCAAGGGGTTCAATGCCGCGCCCCTATGGACCCAGCCCCAAGAGCCGCCTGATCCAGGCCCAGATGCCACCCTCCTGTGGCTCCGGGAGGTCATCGACGACGCCACCGATCTCCACGTCGAGGCTCATCTGCTCCTCGTGCTCCTTGTTAAGGTGATCCCTGTACTGGACGCTGAGCTTAAGCTCGTGGTTGCCCTCAGGCGCATCAGCGCTCACCTTGTATTTGATGTCGAAGGGGATGGGGCTATCCGGGTCAACCGCGCCTATATACTCGTCGCTACCCGAGACTCTCTCGATGACTCCGTCCTCGACGACGACTATGGCGACGAACTGGACGCTCTCGGTGCCTATTAACAGGAGGTCCGCTTCAAGCTCCGATGTTTCGCCTACGGGCACCTTCTCTGTGGGCACATCAAGCAACTCGAAATCGATGAGACCGTCCACCAGGATGGTGAAAGTCTCTGATAATGTTCCTGTTTCTCCTCTGCTATTTGTGTAGGTAATGGTCGATGTCACAGGATATTGACCTGCTGAAATATCACCTGAAGCCAGTAATTGATAACTCGCCGTAACCGTGTCATCAATCGAAAGGTCGCCAAGACTGATTGTGGTAGGGCTGATTGGTGAAATTGAACTCATGGTACCATAAGCGACGTTGCTCAGCAGATTATATGACTCTGCCCCACTGCACTTGACCGTCAAACGCATTGTGAAGATATCACCGGGTCTAATACTCTCCTGGAGTACCTCCATTGAGTCAATGGTTAGA
>JABXKY010000007.1 GCA_013619005.1 Candidatus Bathyarchaeota archaeon
ACCTAACACATCATATTGTCGAGTTTGATTTCCAGTTAGATAATTTTACTTTCGGCGCCGGGGGCAACCGACGGTTGATCACTTTATGGGCAATAAGCGATACCGAAGAGGTTGATGATACTCGATCATATACAATGCTGTACGCTGAACAAGTGACTTACAGGGAAGGAATTTATGAGTTAATTTTCCATCAAAAACGGAACAACGAAAACATGTTCGTTGATGTAGGAGCTATTTACCAGTTGAACACTTCGTATCATTGTAGAATAATACGATATTGTGATTATGCAAAGTACCAAGTTTATTCGAACTCGAGTAAAACTGAGCTACTTTATGATTCAGAAGAGTGGAATCTTGCACCTGATGAATACCAGTATCTTTACTTTGGCTATATGTATCCACCAAGTAAACCAAACGATCTCTATATCACAAGCTCTGGAAAAATGTCTAACATCAAAATATCTATTTTGAACAAATAACGTGCAGTAATACGCGTGCGCATAACATTGTTTAAATAAAAAATTGAGGATTATGTTCCGTGCATTCTAATCGAAATTATTTAATAGTGATAATTATTGGGGTAGCTATTATTTTGGCGTCATTTGATTTGGTAAATAGGTCTACAAATAATATTAGGCTAGATAACGGTGAAAATATACAGATACCTAAACAGGAATCTGAATCTAAAGAAGGATTAAAAGACTCAGATATACAACTCACAAACAGTTCAGACATATCAATACAAACATTTACAGATGTTAACGCAAGCAATCATGATATCATCTGGATATTAAAATCATCAACAAAGACAAATGACACACACATACCTGATGATCAAAACGTTGAAGAAAACGAAATAATCGACCCGGTATTCCACTATCAATCCAATAGGAACCTTACAAGTAGCAACAAAACTAATGTAATTTTGATATCTATAGACGGATTTAGTAGAGAACGGTTTCACGAATATAGGTATAATATGACCACAATCACCAATCTTATCGATCAAGACTGGGTACTATTCAATGTCACAAACTATGCAGATATCACTCAGACTAGAAACGGACATGCAACCATGCTCTCAGGATACCTTGGCGCTGATACTGGATTATATGGTAATCACTTCGTCTACAGTTCTCTACCAGTAGGAAAAACAATTCTTGAAAAGGCGGAGACAAAATTTGGCTCAGACAACGTTACTACGGGATTTATTGCCGGTAAATATAAGATGATATATCCAGCTTTCAACGAGACAGCGTTACTGTTACTGGATTATGTGAATATCCAAGAACAGCCTCCTGAAGATACTGGAGATCTGTGCATATCTTTCCTCGAAAACTACGGGGATTCCCATTTTGTTTCTTTTATCCATTTCAGAGATCCTGATAAAACAGGGCACTCTTACGGAGATCGTAGCGCTGAATGGCAGAGCAGTTTAATCAATGTAGATGAACAACTTGACAGAATTATCAAAAAAATGTACGATATGGGAATACAGAATAGAACAAATGTCTACATCACAACGGATCATGGGTTTCCAAGCATACGCGGAGCTGGACACAGACACGAACCATATATTTGGTTACTGACAAACGACCATGACACAATAATCAACCGAGATTACTCTCATATTGGTCTTCATGATATAGCTCCAACAATATGTTATGTCCTAGATTTACCATATAATTATTCCAGTATACAAGCGGGTCATCCTATACAACTAGAATATCCACAAGAAAAGAGTGAATTCAGGAAAAAATACCTAATTGAAAACACGCTTCCACCTTCTATTGACATTTTACAAAATATTAAAACACTTTCCAGCATAAAACTACAGGCTCGTTTTTCAAACGATGTAAATCAATTATTTATGCTTTACAATCATAGCAATTTCGTGGACTCGATAATATCAAAAGTAAGTATTCCTTTGAACACAACCAAGATAACTCTTGAGATCGATTTAGATATCATAAGCGCATTTGATGAACTCTTTCTATTAGCATATGATTTTTCTGAAAATTATTCAATTATCAAAATAAACACAGAATAGAACCATACACACGCGCGTGCTTACTAGTAAATCTGTGTTAATATCCCATCCCCAGCACCTTTTCAAAAATATATTCAGTAACATGAAGTAAGGAAATAATTATGAATGAGAGTGTTAGGCTCTCGATGGTTTTCGTGCTTGCGCCTCAGAGAGATAGTATTTGCCGTCGTGCTCGATGAAGGCACTTGACTGGCCCAACCGCTTCTGCATCATCTCAAAGTTGGGCGGGAGTCCCAGTTCCTTCGAGGTCATGGCGGTCTCAGGTGATACTGCCCCTTTCTCCTTGAAGGTCTCAGTTAACTCCTTCACCCACTCCTTCATCATATCGGGCGAGCCTCCCATTCCACCACCCATACCGGGCATTCCCCCTCTTCCCCTCATCATTCCCATCGCTGGTTTGATTGGCTCCACTTTTTCAACGGGTTTGATGTACTCAAACTCCACGTCCTTGGTTCCCTTGAACTGGCTCATGTAGAGGTTGAAGTAGAATCCTTTCTGTTCCAGAAGTTTCTCGTGGGTGCCCCTTTCGATGATCTCGCCGTCATTGATGACGAGGACCTTGTCCGCGTTCCTGATGGTGCTCAGCCTGTGGGCGATGACAAAGGCTGTCCTTCCCTCCAGGAGGTTCAGCAGTGCCTCCTGTATGTGCACCTCTGTTCTGGTGTCTACGCTGCTTGTTGCCTCGTCCAGGATAAGGATGGCAGGATCTGCCACTATCGCCCTAGCGATGCTCAGCAGCTGCGTCTGTCCTTGGCTCAGGTTCGTCGCCCTCTCGCTCAGGTTTGTCTCATAGCCCTGTGGCAGCCTCCTGATGAACCCGTCTGCGTTGGCCAGCTTGGCTGCTGCGATGCAGTCAGCGTCATTCGCCTCAAGGTTCCCGTACTTGATGTTATCCATCACGGTCCCACTGAACAGGAAGACATCTTGCAGTACGATTCCAAGTTGACGCCTGAGGTCATCTTTCTTGATCTGCTTGAGGTCCATGCCGTCTATACTGATGCTGCCTTTCTGGATATCATAGAACCTGGTGAGTACGTTGACAATAGTTGTCTTACCCGCCCCAGTTGGCCCTACCAGTGCTATTGTCTGGCCTGGCTCTGCCTCCAGTGAGATGTTCTTGAGCACGGGCACGTTCTCGACGTACCCGAAGTCAACATCCTCGAAGACTACCTTGCCCTCCAAGTCATGGACGCTTATCGCGTTCTCGGCGTCGGTGATCTCTGGCTGGGTGTCCATTACCTCAAATATCCTTTCCGCTCCTGCTAACGCGCCCTGGATACTGTTGTAGACGTTGGCAAAGTGCCTCAGCGGGTCGGCGAAACGCCTGCTGTAGGTGATGAAGGTGGCTATCACACCGATGGTGACCGTTCCCTTGATGGCCATGTAGCTGCCCACGCCTGCCACTATGGCGATGTTGGCGTTGCTCAGTATCCCCATTAGTGGTGGGATGAGCATGGCATAGGTCATGGCCTTTATCCCCAAGTCCCTGGTCTCGATGTTCACCTTACTGAACTTTTGGTTAACCGTGTCCTGCTGGTCGAAGGCGATGATGACCCTCTGGCCTGAGAGCGTCTCTTGCATCGTGCTGTTGAGCAGTCCCATGTTTTTCTGCAAGTCCCTGAAACTGTTCCTTGTTTTTCCTCCAACAAAAGCGGTTAACGCTATCATTATCGGGAATATAATGAGGCTGGCTAGCGCGAGCCAGATGTTCAGGCTGAACATCATCACGAGTATCCCGACAAGGGTTATGCTATTGGTGATGAGCTGGGTGACGTTTTGTGCCAGCGCCCCAGCGATTGTGTCCACATCGTTGGTCAGCCTGCTCATGAGGTCGCCTGCGGGTTTCTTGTCGAAGAAGCTGAGGCTCAAAGTTTCCATGTGCTCGAAGAGTTCTTTCCTCAACTTTCTGAGGCTCCTCTGGCTGATGGTTGCCATGGCTAAGCCGGCGCCCATTGATGCCAGTGATCCTACTAGGTAGGTTCCGGCGAGTATCGTAATTATTCTGACTAGCCCTGCCCTGTCCCCTGTAAGGATGAACTGGTCGATGGCTACTCCCTGGAGGTAGGGTCCTGCTAGGTTCAGCAGTGTTCCGCCGACTGTGAGAGCTACAACTACGATTAAGAGTAGTGAATACTCGCCTAGGTAGTTGAGCAGCCTCCTCAGGGTGCCCCTCACGTCCTTGGCTTTCTCGATGCTGCCCATGCCACCGTGGCCTCCTCTTCCCATTCTTCGGGGTGGCGCTTTTTCTTTCGTGTCCTGACCATTTCTACCAGAGTTTCCGTGACCGCTCATTGAGTGGCACCTCCCTCGCCTAGTTGGCTGTCATATATTTCCTTGTAGATGGGGCTGGTGTCCATGAGCTGGGCATGGTTGCCCTCCGCGACGATCTTTCCCTCGTCGAGGACTAGTATCTTGTCCGCGTTGAGAACGGTGCTGATACGCTGGGCGATGATGAAGCTGGTGGTATCCGCCATCAGTTCCTCAAGCGCTTCCTCTATCTTTGTCTCTGTCTCGACGTCGACGGCGCTTGTGCTGTCGTCGAGTATCAGTATCTTTGGTTTTACCAGCAAAGCTCTGGCGATGGCTACCCTCTGCTTCTGGCCACCGCTGAGGTTTACCCCTCGCTGTCCAACCATGGTGTCGTAGCCCTCTGGGAATCCAGTTATGAACTCGTGGGCTTGCGCCGCCTTGGAGGCTGTTAATACTTCCTCCTCGGTCGCGTCTGGTCTACCATATTTTATGTTGTCTCGGATTGTCCCGCTGAACAAGACTACGTCCTGTAGGCTGATGCCGATCCTTGACATCAGACTATGGGTCGAGATATCTTTCACATCCTCGCCGTCAATTGTGACCTTCCCTTTGTTTGCGTCATAGAACCGGGGGATCAGGTTGACGAGACTGGATTTTCCCGACCCAGTTGAGCCAAGAATGGCTACGTTCTCGCCTGGCTCAGCGATGAAGCTGATGTTGGTGAGGACAGGGTCTCCACCGTCATCCCTATAACTGAAAGTTACGTCATCGAATACGACTCTTCCCTCAATCTCTACCAGTTCGACTGGTTTTTCCGCTTCCTGTACCTCGGGAACCGTGTCAAGTACCTCCATGATTCTCTTGGCGGATGCTGACGCTGCTGATATTTGTCCTCCCATCATCCCCATCATCATCACGGGGAACATGATGCCAAACATGTAGTTGATGAAGGCCATGATCTGGCCTACGCTGGTTACTCCGGCGAATACCTGCAGTCCACCGAAGTAGATAATCGCCACTGTTCCCAAGTTCATCAAA
Source organism: Candidatus Bathyarchaeota archaeon (assembly GCA_013619005.1). GTDB lineage: Archaea > Thermoproteota > Bathyarchaeia > TCS64 > TCS64 > RBG-16-57-9. The sequence continues at coordinate 5,339 of JABXKY010000007.1, forward strand.
GCCATGATGATTGGGAAGAATATGCTCATCAGCTGGGTGAACTTTAATTGTGTCTCGAATAGCTGAGTGTTTGCGTCCCCGAAACGCTCGTTTTCATACTCTCTTCTAACGAAAGCCTTTACGACCCTTATCCCTGACAGGTTCTCCTGCATTACCTGGTTCAGGTTCTCCAGCCTTTCCTGTACCTTTGTGAAGAAGGGCTGCATGGTTCTGACGAATACCGTTACCAGAATCAGCGTGAGGGGTAGCAGGGCTATCATCACGTTTGCTAGCTGTGGGTTGGTGGCGTACATTAATGTGATACTGCCAACGAACATGAGGGGAGCCCTTGTAAACATCCTGAGCCCCATGATTATCATCATCTGGAGCTGGTTGATGTCACTGGTCATCCTTGTTAGAAGCTGGCCGACGTTGAAGTCATCCATGTTCCCATAACTGAAGGTCTGCACCTTCTTGAAAACCGCGTTACGCAGGTCGGCCTCATAGTTTTTTCCCGCCCTAACGGATGCGATTGTGTTTCCTACCATGAAGAGGGCGCTCAGTAGGCTTGCCCCGATCATGAGTATGCTGGTGGTGAATACCTTGGCCATGTCCTGATTTGCGACGCCGTCGTCGATCAGTACCTGGACAAGCCTAGGTATGCTGAGGTCCGCCGCCACTACCAGTCCTAGCAAGACTATGGCCGCGATAATGTCTTTTTTGTATGGTTTTGCGTACCCAAGTACGCGTCTAAGGTCACTCATTTTGTATATTTCCTATCTTGTTTAACTCCGCTTTTGTGTTATCCAGAATCTCTTTGAATCGCGTCAATTCGCTTTCATCTATCGAGTTCCACGTTGAATCCAGTGCATCGATCACGCCCCCGAAGCTGTCATAGACATCCTCGGGCATGTTCTTCAGGAGCCTCCAGTACATCTTGCGGATGTTCCTGTTCCTCTTCCTGAACTCCTCCTCGTGGTTACTGTGGGCCCCTATCTCCTCCTTTCCCTTTGTTGATAGCTTGAATCTTTTCAGACCTGCCTCACCGTCATCGTGGGGCTCGATCAAATCCTTCTCCTGGAGATTGCTCAAAAGAGGGTACATACTACCTGGGCTTGGTCTCCAACCCGTGTACTCCTCCATACTTTCCATTATCTCGCTGCCTGACATGGGTTCTCTTTGAATGAGCTTGAGTGAAATATACTGTAGAAGCCCCTTGGGCATTCCTATTCTTCTACGGGGCTTGTGGTGTCTATGCACACAACAACCCCCATATCAAATTCGATATCATTGTCGATATCTAGTCCGATACCTGCATATAAAGAGTACTCGACTCCTTTATCCCCGCCTTTTATTAATTTAAACACGGAGAATAAACAAAATGATGGGTAACACGGAACTTTTTCTACTATTGTTTATCATACTACTTCTTTTTGGAGGAAGAAAACTACCTGAGCTTGCAAAGGGAATGGGGACAGCCGTCAAAGAATACACTCAAGCCTCACAAGAGCCTGACTCAAACCCGCCGAGAAGAAAAGAGGATGAAAAAAAGTACGCGATTATCGATGCCGCGAAGAAACTTGGGATTGAGACCGAGGGAAGAAGCATCCAAGAGATCAGTGAAGAGATCGTAAAATTCACACAAAAGAAGTAATCAATCCAGTGACGACCCTTATAGGCACCTAATATTTACTGGTTCTAGGTGTACGCGTATTGAAGAAAGGGAATTTCCTTTATTCAGTTAATAAACTCCGTGAAAAAAATGGAACCTAATAAATAGACAGATACAGTTTCATTAGACTGTTTTGAGTTCTGGGTACGATCCTTCCGACTGGGAGCTAACTAAACGATTACTTGGGTACATGAAGCCATTCATGGGCATCTTTATCGGTATAGTAATCACGGCCTTCGGTAGGCATGGGATTTTTGCGCTGATCGCGCCCCTCATCGTGGCTCTTATAATTGACTTTATCCTTGTACCCGTTCCTGGTGCTGAAAACTGGTTCATTGACCTTGTGAAAAACGTGACGGGGGTTACATCCCCAACAGGGCTTCTGATAACACTGTGTGGCCTCATCGTGCTTCTGGCTGTAATACGTGGCTTTTTCCATGTAATCCACATCACCCTCAGGGCGGCTCTCAGCCAAAACATCCTACGCGTAATGAGGCGAGACTTTTACTATGCCCTCATCCATAAATCGTTCTCATACCTCGACCAGGTGATGTCCGGGCAGATCATCAGCAGGATAACCAGTGACATGGGTGCCATCGACCTGTTCTACAGCGAGACCGTGCGCGAGATCTTCAGGCACGGTATGCAGTTCTTCTTCACGCTCTACATTCTCTACCTAATCGACCCCAGTCTAACCCTCATTTGCTGCATACCGTTACCCTTCATCTTTTTCAGCACTCACCTGTACTCCAGTAGGATCAGCGGGTACCTTGCCAGGGCGAAGGACCAGTTCGGGGACCTCAATAACGTACTTGTTGAAGGAATAGTAGGCCATAAACTCATCAAGACCCATGGTAAGGAGGATCACTTCTTTGAGAGGTTCCAACACCAGAACCAAGGATACGTAGATACGAGCCTTCAGGCATCACGCATCCAGAGCCTGTACAGGCCAAGCTCGTCTGCCATGGTTGCAATCGGTATCTCACTCGTTATCTACTATGGGGGCCAAAAGGCGGCGTCTGGTCATTTGAGTATCGGCGAGTTCGTGCTTTTCGGGGTATACTTCGCCCAGCTGGTGGGTCCCATGAGGATGTTCGCACGTCTCATCATGTTCTACAATGACGCCATCGCCAGCGCTCGACGGGTTTTCGAGGTCATCGACATCGGTGAGGATGTACCTGAGGCACAGGACCCCGTGAGAATAGATGTCGAGGGAGAGATCATTTTCCATGACGTATCGTTTAGCTATGGAGAGAGCAGGGAGACACTGCATGATATCAATCTAAGGATCGAGCCATCGCAGCAAGTAGCCCTAATGGGGTATGTAGGTTCAGGGAAGACCACTTTGGCCGAACTCGTGCCAAGGTTCTATGATGTATCAGCGGGCAGCGTCACAATAGACGGGGTGGATGTCCGCGAGCTTGAGCTTAGGAACCTCCGCAAACAGGTAGGAATAGTGCTTCAGGATGTCTTCATCTTCTCTGACACTATAGGAAACAACATTGCGTACGGTAACCCGGAGGCATCGGAGGAGGAAATAGTTGCAGCCGCCAAGGCGGCTCAGATTCATGAGCATATAGAGAGCATGCCAGACGGCTATGACACCGTCGTTGGGGAGCGGGGTATAACTCTTTCAGGTGGACAGAGACAGCGCGTGTCCATCGCGCGGACGCTTTTGACTGACCCTCGGATACTCATACTTGACG
>JABXKY010000358.1 GCA_013619005.1 Candidatus Bathyarchaeota archaeon
TCGAGAGGCAAATAGCTGTATATCCACAGCTGGTGGAGGTTGGAGCGGGGGTGGAGCCAGATCCGCTGGTCCTCATGTCTCCCCATACCCGGAATGTGCAGGAATTATGGGAAAGTAAGGAGCTGCAGTACTGTAATCTGAGGTTTATTCTGGGATCGTCAATGGATGTCAACGAGCCGGGGGCAGGCGCTTGGACGTTCGGTTTTTGCGCCGCAATGCCGAATATAAGTTTCTGTATTGGAGGAACCCACCAGGTAGCTCACGCCGCCCATAAGATTCTAGTCGCCAATGGGTGCAAGTTCTTCACCCACGCTGAGGTAGACAAGGTCATCATAGAAAATGGAACTGCCACGGGCATCCGCCTCGCTGACGGTACTGAAATTGGGGCTAGAAAGTTGGTGGTAAGCACCTTGAGCCCACAGCAACTTTGCTTCGATTTGATAGGCAGAGAGAATATACCCGAGCAGATAGCGCGGCGTGTGGAGCTTCTGGAGACCGATTTCGGCTGCTTGATGTGGTATGCCTTTGCCGTACACGAGGCTCCACAGTATGAAGCTGCCGCCTTTAACCCCGACATAAATGATTGTTTCTATCTTGGATTGGCAGAGGATAACGACCCGATGCACGTAGCCCGAGAATGCCATTGGGCTAGGCTGGAGAAGTTCCCCCCCCTGGAGGACTATTGCCCAACCGTTTGGAGCCATAGCCTAGTTGACCCCAGCTATGCGCCCCCGGGGAAACATATCCTCGGTCACGAGCAACTTGGTCCACCCGCCACTGCCCATACTGAGAGGGAGTGGCTGGAGATAAAGGAACGGTACGCTGAAGAGCTGATGGGTATTTGGCAGAAGCACGCTCCCAATATGACCTGGGATAACGTTATCGGCAGCGACTATAGCACCCCCTACGATCACCTCCGGATGAAGAACCTGGGACCACATGGGTGCATGCCACTACTCGACCGTGTGCCGCATCAAATGGAAGAAAAGAGGCCTATCCCTGAGCTGGCAAACCACAGGACCCCCATCCAGAATCTCTATGCTACCGGGTCCGCTTGGCATCTGGGGGCAAATTCGGGGTCGACAGAGTCCTACAACTGCTATAAGATCATCGCCAAAGATATGAATCTGGGCAAGCCCTGGGAGGAGCCGGGGAAGGAGGAGCCCGACTCTTTATATCAGCTGTGGTTAGCCTATTTTAAAAGGCTGCAAGAGTCAGCAAGGGTGTAGCCATAACAATATATTCCTTTAAATAGAAGGACGAAGAATACGTGGAACTGAACGATAACGAGGAGGCCCTTCGAGGTGAACATGTCCTCCAGTATCCCTACCGACGGACGACGGGGCCGATTCTCGGTCAATTCTTCACCGAAATACGTGACCATGGGCGGTTCCTAGGTGTGAAGACGTCTTCGGGCGAAGTCCTGTGCCCTCCGGTGGAAGTGGATCCGGAATCGCTGGAGGATCTATCGGTGGACGACCTGGTGGAGGTGGGGCCAGCGGGTTGCGTCACCAGTTGGACCTGGCTGCACGAACCCCGTCCGGGCAATCCGCTGGAGCGCCCCTTCGCCTGGGCGCTCATCAAGCTGGATGGCGCTGACTCGGCTCTTCTACACGCCGTAGACGCTGGCAGCGAGTCTGCCATGCGAACAGGGATGCGTGTCGTCCCCCGCTTCTGTGATGAGCGGCAAGGTGGCATACGTGATATTACCTGCTTCTTGCCGGAGGATTGAGCATGGCTGAGGCACAAAAACCGGTCACTTACATCAAGACACCTATCGCCATTCACTACGACTACTCGATTGGTGTGGGGTCGAGCACGTTCATGCGAGCCATTCGGGGAGGACGGATTTTAGGGGCACGCTGCCCCGACACCGGTAAGGTGTACGTCCCTCCACGACTCTCCTCCGTCGAGACCGCATCGCCCATGAGCGAGCTCGTCGAGCTCCCCGATCGGGGAGTCGTCTACACTTACTGTATCGTCAACATCAAGTTCTACGACCAGGTCTTCGAGATTCCCTACGCTTACGCCTACATCATTCTGGACGGCGCGGACAGCGCCATCATGCACTTGATCCAGGAATGTCCGGTTGAAGAGATGCGGCCTGGGATGAGGGTGGAGGCCGTGTGGAAGGACCCTTCTGAGTGGACAGAGTCGATGGAGAACATCCGATATTTCAAGCCGACGGGAGAACCCGACGCACCGATCGGGCAAATCATGGATGAGATACGGAATAAGTAACATGCGTGAAATAGCCATTATTGCCTTTGGGCAGACGCCCAATCGGAGAAAAGAGATGCATCGAAACGAGGCGGAGATGCTGGCCCCCGTGGTGGCGGAGGTTTTGGAAAGGGGAGGCCTGTCCCGCATGGATGTAGACTTTACCTGCTCGGGCTCATCAGACTTTCTGGCGGGACATGCCTTCTCCTTCGTGGTGGCTCTCGATGCACTGGGAGCCTGGCCACCGATAAAGGAATCACACGTCGAGGGTGAGGCGGCATGGGCCCTCTACGAGGCGTGGGTGAAAATGCTCTGCCATGAGGAGATTGAAGTCGCCCTCGTTTACGGATTCGGCCGCCAGAGCATGAGCTCTCCACGCGACCTGATGGTCTTGATGAACGACCCCTATCTGGAAACCCCGCTGTGGCCGGATACGATCTCCCAGGCCGCTCTGCAAGCGCGGGCACTCCTTGACGCCGGGTTGTGTAATGAGCGCGACTTTGCAGAAATCGCGGCACGAAACATGCGGCACGCGCAGAATAATCCTATGGCACAGCTCTCGGGACGTCCAGACCCCGGCCAATTGCTTGAATCACCGACAATCGCGTCGCCCCTGCGAAAGCACGACTGCCCGCCGATCACCGACGGCGCTTGTGCTCTCTTGCTTGCTGCCGGCGATCGAGCCAGGGC
>JABXKY010000136.1 GCA_013619005.1 Candidatus Bathyarchaeota archaeon
GTTTATTTTCACTTCATTTTTTGATCGATAATAACATATATCTTGTACGTAGCCATGTCTTTTGGCTAATATGCAGCAGTATCAATGCGACGTTCTTGTTGTCGGAGCTGGACCCGCTGGGAGTATGACGGCGAGGACAGTTGCCGAGCAAGGGGTTGACGTCATTTTCATCGAGGAGCATGAGACTCCTGGAACCCCCGTTTTCTGTGGTGAGGGACTGAGCATCGGGGGGATAAGAAACGGTGGACTTGAGCCAGTTGAGCCATTTGTATGTCAGCAGATAACAACTGCACGAATTGTTGCCCCTAACGGTAAGACGGTTGACATGCATGCAATAGACTGGACAGGGTACACACTGGATCGAAGCGAGTTTGATAAGGCACTGGCCGATAACGCCGTCAAGGCCGGAGCCAAGCTAATGGTGAAGGTTAGCGCTACCGGCGTGATCAAGGAGAGTGATCAGGTTGTTGGAGTCAAGGCGATCAAGGATGGAGAGAAAGTCGAGTTCCGAGCTAAGGTTGTCATCGGTGCAGATGGACACTGGTCCATCATCAGGCGTTCAGCTGGATTGGCCAATTATTTTGATGACTGGGTAACCTGTGCACAGTACAAGTTATCGGGTCTGGATCTTGAGGACTCAACTATCAACGAGTTTTGGATGGGAGCCAAATATGCGCCTGGCGGATACGCTTGGGTCTTCCCCAAGAGCAAGAGCGTTGCCAATGTTGGTATTGGAGTCAGGGATAGGCACACCAAACCAGCTATCGAGTACCTGAAGGATTTTGTAGCAAACGATCCCAGGTTCAGGAACGCCAAGATAGAGTTGAAGAACGGGGGAATATGCCCCGTGAGCGGTACCCTTGATGAGATCGTTATGGACGGTCTGATGCTTACGGGAGACGCAGCTGGGCAGCTGATCCCGATGACGGGGGCTGGGATTCATTGCAGTATAGAGTCCGGTAAGATAGCTGGACGCGTTGCGGTCGAGGCTATCAAAGAGGGTAATGTCAGCGCGGAGAGGCTCAGCGCATACAGGGTGGAGTTCGATACGTACTGGGGCAATAGGATATTTGAGGCTGGTAAAGTCTTGCACATGCTTGACAAGTTCAGCGATGAGGACTTAAATGTTCTAGCTGATGTGATTTCCCATGAGGACATCATGCACATGGCAAACGGGCTCAACGTGGCGAGTGTTATGGCTGGTCTGGTCAAGAAAAGCCCATTGAAGCTGATGCAGCTGATCAGGGCTTACTTGCGTTAATTTTTTTCACTCTTTTCTCAGAGCATCTACGGGGTTCATCTTTGAGGCGTTCCACGCTGGATTTGCGCCTGACACGACACTTGTCAATAATGCGAAGGCCACGGTTCCGATCGCTAGTGGAATGTTCACGACCACTGGCATCCCAATGTAATTGCCAACCGTTTTTCCAATGACGAAACCGAGAGACGACCCTACTATCCCACCGATAAGCCCTGTGTACAGCGCCTCAGAAAGGAAAAGCATCAGGATATCGGTGCTCTTCGCCCCAATCGCCTTCATGGTACCGATCTCCTTGGTCCTCTCACTCACGCTAATGGTCATGGTGTTGACGATCCCTATCCCCGCGACGAACATACTAATAGCGGCTATCCCTCCCAGCACGGATTGAATGGTCCCCGTCACCTGTTTCTGGACATCTATCGCGGCGTTGGGGGAGACAACGAAGTAATCATCACCGAGCCTGTCGCTCAGAGTCTCCTCAACAGTATCCATGTCCTTAGCCTCCTCGACGTAAACCTGGACAATGGCACAGCTTCCTCCCTGCTCAAACAGCTGATCATAGGTCCTGAACGGGATGAAAATTGCATTGTCCAAGTTCAGGCCAAACATGTTGCCATGTTCCTCAAGAATCCCAAGTACGCGGAGGGTGATCTCCTTCGTCTCACCCCGTACCCTGACTGAGATCTTGAATCTATCACCTAGACCTAGGACCGGCTCGTCCTCATCGGTTGGATGAGCGATGTTTTTTCCGATGAACACTACGGCCTTGTCTCCTCGTGTGAAGACCCTGCCTACGGCTAACTTGACATCCTGGTTGATATCCATGAAGGTATAACCCACGCCGAGGACCTTGGTGGTATAGGTCTCGCTTTTAATGGTGTACTGACCTCCCCCGGAGGAGAACTCACAGGAATCCGATACGCCCGGTGTGTTTCTGATTAATTCCCTGTCCCTCCAACCGACGCCGTCCTGGTTGAGAATTTGGGTGGCGCTCAAGGACATGGCGGCCTCCTGCGCTTCATGAGGGACCACGATAAGGGTGTTTGCACCTATGACGCTCAACTGGTCCTGAACCTGGATGTTCATCCCGTCAGCAAGTGAGATCAAGCCCGTGACGGCCGCGCATCCAATGAGAATACCCATGACGTTTAGGGCTACCCTGCCCTTGCGTTCCCTAAGCCCCTCGGCGGACATCACGGTTATATCTATTAGATTCATAGTTTTAACGAGCCGAAGGTAGTAGACTTCTACCTAGGTTTAAACCTTACTCGATAATTTTAACATCCTCTGAGCACAAGTGAAATGGGATACTAATGATAAGAACGAACAAAGACAAGGTCGTCAAGATCAGCGTAATTGGTGAGGTAGTTAGCCCGGTTATGGGCGCAGCAATCTACAAGGTAGGCGCTAACGGGGACCTCCACATTCTCCCAGGAACCGGGGGCATCACGTACAATGTCAGGGTCGGCGACTCCGCCATCGGCTGGATGGGGGACCACGTTGAGCCCGGCGTCAGCGTTGAGAACAGGGTCTCGGATAGCAGGTTCCCTCATGGACAGAGTAGGGCTCTCAACGTCCTCAGCTGCATAGGGAACGAGGCTACCGTGGTCGAGGGGGACGCGAAAGGCGCAAAGGGTATAGT
>JABXKY010000253.1 GCA_013619005.1 Candidatus Bathyarchaeota archaeon
ATCCGCGGCTGGCTCTGCAGGTGTTGATCCCTCAACCACCGGCTCCTCAACCGCGGGCTCTACGGCCGCCTCCTCGACTGGAGTTTCCTCCTGGACGGGGGCCTCCTCCGTTACAGCCTCATCCGTAATGACTGGCTCAGCTGCCTCGGCCTCTGGCTCGACGGCTTTGATTGTTTCTTCAACGACGGGCTCAGCTGCCTCCGCGGGAACCTCAGCGACTGGCGCTGGCTCCTCCATGGGTAGCTGATACTCGATGTCAGGCAAGCCCTCTAGGCTTACCTTGTCTGGGAACTTTGCGTCCGGTGGAACGATCTTCACCGTCACGCCAAGTGTACCCCTCTTCATTTTTACGTGAAGTGTCGAGATCTTTACGTTTCTAAGCGCGGGTTCCCCCGACTTTGGCACGTATCCCTCGACTACCTTTTCGAATCGTGATCTGGCGCTTCTAAGCGGGCCTTTCAGAAGGATCTCGCATCCGAGTGCTCCGCTGTCCATAATGCGCCTTAGGCTCCAGAAGATGGCTCTCCTGAAGTGGACTCCGCGCTCCAACGCGTTGGCTATCCTCGCCGCCATGATCTGAGGGTTCAGCTCCGGGACCTCGACCTCGATTACCGTGATCTGAGGGTTAGGTAAACCCAGTTCAGTCTCAAGCCGCTCTGATGCGGCCTTGATTGCTCGACCTCTCTTTCCGATTACTCGGCCAGGCCTCATGGCAAAGAGGTTTATCTGTGCACCCAGGGGGGTCTTTGTCAGTTGGATTCCGCCGTATCCTGCCTGCTCGTACTCATCTGCGAGCAGTTCATCGACTTTTACGAACTCGATGTTGTTCTTGATGATTCTTTTGACTATTGACACTAGTATTCCTCCACTGCGACCTCGATGTGGGTCAGGTGCTTGTAGTATGGCGAGGCTCTTCCGAATGCTCTTGGAATGAACTTCCTGATGACCCTGCCCCTGTGGGCGGACATGTGAACGATTCGGAGCCTTTCCGCGTATAGTCCCTTGAACTCGGCGTTAGCCTCCACGGAGTTTAGGATTTTCAGTATCTCTCCGGCTGCCTTCTCAGGGAATCTTCCGGCATCGTGTCCCTGCAGCTGTTTCCTGTGGGGTGTCTTGCCTCTGTACCGGTAGTATGGTACTGCGCGTTTCTTGTCTATGACGTCGTTTAGGAATGTCTTGGCTTCTTCCAGTTTCATTCCTTTTAGGGTGTTACAGATCTCGCGTGATGTTTTTGGTTTAATCCTGAGATCCCTGCCGCTGGCTATGGCGGTCTTGTCAGGGTCCAGCCCTTGCACTGAATATTTCCATTGTGGCATGTACGCACCGTGTGACTACCTTGAATCGTGCCTTCATATATAAATCGTTCTGAATGGTAGGTATTTTTGTCGACGTCTATTTACTATCGTCACATTGTATATTCATATATGTTCTTCATTGAAACCATATCATTTATCGTATAGATCTAGTGTAATGAAAAATAAGTAAAATGAAGTAGGGATACTACTTCAGTGGGATGTACATGCTACTACGCGATGCTCCGATACCGGGGCGTCCATGGCGTACTATAGCCATTGGGCTCGCGTACTCTCCAAGATAGTGGCCAAGCATCTTCTCGTTGATTTGGACCTCCCTGAACTCCTTGCCTGTGTAGCAGTGGATGGTCTTACCCAGCATATCTGGCACGATGACTAGGTCCCTTGCGTGGGTCCTGACCGGCTTGCCTTTGTTCCTCCTGAGCTTCTCTAGGACGATTCTCTGCTCGGCGCTGAGACCTCTCCGGAGGCTCCTCCTCATTCTTGAGGGAAGTAGCCGGATAAACTCGTCCATTGACATGGCCTGGAGCTCCTCGACCGTTTTTCCTCGATAGTTAAAGTCTTTGGGCATATTGTTTCACCTGTTGCATAAGGGGTATTAAACCCTTAGATTCTCTTCCTCTGGCGTTTTCCGCTGTTGCGTGCCGCGATAAGCCCTACCTTTGCACCTGGTGGTGCGTGGCGGCTGACGGTCGTTGATTTGCCTGGCCTCCTGTGGCGACCTCCTCCGTGGGGGTGCATGGCTGCCGGCATCTTTACGCCGTGTGCGGTTGGGTACTTGTGGCCCTTTGCCTTCTTTTTGTGATGCTTCTCACCGGCCTTCATGAAGGGTCGCTCTAGGCGTCCCCCTCCGCTGATGATGCCGATGGTGGCCCTTGAGTTGCTTGTTACTCTGATGATTCGCCTGCTTGGCAGTCTTACCGTGGTGTAGTTGTCGATGTGTGCTATTACCGTGCCGAACGCCCCGCTGCTTCTGGCGATTTTACCGCCGTCTCCTGGGCGTAGCTCGATGTTGGACACCATTGTCCCCACGGGGATGTCTTTCAGGTGTAGAACGTTGCCGACCTTGGGGATCGCGCCTACGCCAACCATGATTGGCTGGTTCAGGCTAATACCCTCCGTGGCACTGACGTGGTACCCTTTGCCCGGGCTGAACTCGATGTATGCGAGGGGTGCTCCCCTGCCGGGTTCATGCTCCATTGACTTGACAAAACCCTGCTGTCCTTCAGCTGTGATTGTTGGGTACTTTGATGGCGCCTTCTTGTTCATTTTCGACGCTTTGTACTGGTGTCCTCCGCGTCCTCTTCGCTGTACTCTTAGTTTCTTTCCCATCTCTCACACCTACAGTATTCCTAGACGGATAGCGACGTCTGATGCGTCGTACTCGTCTTTTAGTTTTACGAATGCTTTCTTGGTTCCCTTTCGGGTGATTAGCGTGTTTATGTCCTCGGCCTCGACTTCGTAGAGTTCCTTGATAGCAGCTGCGATCTGGAGCTTGTTGGCTCGCCTGTCACAGATGAAAACGAGTTTGTTCTCGTTCTCGATCATGTTGACGCTGCGCTCCGTCATCAATGGGAACATGATTATTTCGTGTGGTTCCATTTTTACTCCATCCATACCTCGTCTATTTGACTGAAGGCCGACTCGGTCCATATGACCAGCCTGCCTGGGTGGGCTCCAGGTGCAAGTAGCTCGGCGTTTAAGCCCGCTACGCTGCTTATCTCGACGCCCGGTAGGTTACGTGCTGCATATCCTATCCCGTTGTCCTCGGCGACTACGATGAGCGGGCCCTTGCCCTTCTTGTGCTTGCGTCCCCTCATCTTGCCCTTTCCCGCTCTTACCTTCCTCCGGTCGGCGCGTTCAACGTCGTCCTGGACTCCGATGGCTATGAATAGGGCTTCTACGTCCTTGGTTTTTTCTAGGGATTGAATTTCGTTCGAGACTACTATTGGAAGATGCTCGGACATGAACTTGTGTCCGCGCTTTTCTACGAGTTCCTTGACAGCTGTTGCTGCGATTCCCGACCTTATAGCGAACCTTTTCTCTTTCTTGTTGATCCGCTTAACGATGACTTTTTCAGAACGCGGAGGGAATGCCGCGTGGCCGCCTACTATGCTTACGCCGAAGGCTGCTCTGTTGCTTCCCTTGAGCCTGGGAACTCGGGCTATGCCGAAGCCTGTTCCGCGGGACTCTGCCGTAGTGTGCTTTCCGGCCATTGGGTCCCTGCCCTGGGGCTGGAACCTTGTGCTTTGGAGCGCTATGACTGCTTTCTTGATTACATCGTGCCTGACAGGTGTACCGAATACCTTCGGTAGTTCTACTTCGCCTGTTTTCTCGTTCTGGAGGTTGATTACTGGTACTTTCATTGCTGGATACCTCCCTTGGTCCACTCGGTGTGGAGGTAGGTGATCTGTGGTGCTTCCTCGGGGTAGTTTGTATCGCGCACGGTTTTACGTAGCTTGATTAGACGCTTGGCTGACCCGATGATGCTTCCCTTCAACAGGAGGTAATCTCCCTTGACGAACCCATAGTTCTTGAACCCGGATTTTGGGTTGATGCGATCAACGTCGCCGTTCATCAGCATGATTCTTTTGTTGAACTCGGTTCTGTTGTGGAAGCCCATCTGGCCTGCTCGTGGTACCTGGGGCATGACGCGCCTTGGTACCCATGGGCCGATGGATGCTACCGCTCTTCTTGATTTTCTTGCTTTTCGTGCCAGTATCCTGATTCCCCATCTCTTGACCGGACCTTGGAAGCCCTTGCCCTTTGTGACACCGATGATATCGATGCCCTCGTTGGGACCGAAGACGTCCTTTACTGATACGGTCCGACCTAGCAGGCCTTTGGCGTACTCCAGCTGGTCCTCGATTGATCCGCCTGATACGGGGATCTCGAAGAGGTCTGGCGCCTTCTGTGAGAGGCTTGAAAGTCTCGGCTGGGACGCCGCGATGACCCTTATCTCGGCTACCTTGTCGATTTTCTCGTTTATCTCGTTTAGCTTGCTCTCTGGCTGGGGATCTGTGGCGAAGGTTATCCTTCTGTGCAGGTCTCTAGGCTGGTTCTGCATCCAGGCTTCAGTGATGGCGTGTAGGCCATCATAATCTTTCCTGTATGCTCGTATCGCTACGACCAGCATAGGGGGAGTGTCGATTACGGTGGCGGCTGCTTTTACCTCCTGACCGTATTCTGGAACTCGTTGTCTATCTTCTATGTAGAACAGGTGGGTCATGCCTGCCTTGTAGCCTGCGAAGCCGGCTAGCTGGGGTTCTCCCTCTAGCTTGGGCCAGTGGCTCACTCGGCCTTTTGGGTTCCTCGCGCGTTTGCGCGGGGAGTAGCCTCGTGAGCCTCGCTTTGGTGATCTTACTCTTGGCATGTGTTGACACTCCTAATTAGAGCTACCAAGAAACAACGGGACTCGCTTTTAAAGGATTCTCTAGGTTAGTTGCTTTGTTTTATGGAGGATATGGTCGTCACTTTACGGCTACACTATTGGACGTTAGCTAAAATCGTTGTTACCGTCACTGGTCATAACGCGAAAAAAAAGATTTTTTAGAAGGCTGGTGAGGTGGGATAGGTTGTCAAGTCTGTCCAGTTCTTGGACTTTGTTGATGATCTGTCCTGCTTTTTCATCTGAGGTGAGGTTGGTTGCCAGGGCCATGAATTTTTCCTTGATGAAGCTGTGGGGTATGGGTGGCTTGTCTTCCTCGAACATTGTGTAGTGGTTGGTCTTTGTGATGATCTCCAGTCGTGTCCCGATCTTGGTTGGGAAGGCCATGTCTATCTCCGGGTCGGTGTAGACTTCGGTCCGTTTTCCCAGCTGGATGACCATGGGGTCCCGGTAGCTCTCGAAGAACTCTTTGAGGAACACCTTGTCCTCGACTAGGGCGATGCCTATGGCTACTGCTGGGTGGTTCTGTGCGTGTAGGGGCGTTTCTGCCTCTTTGAGCTGGTTCTCAGCGGTGATGTGGTTTAACCCGATCCTTATCTTCTCCACTTCCTGGGGCTTGATGCTGTGGTCCGCCTGTAACTGTTGGGCCATTCTTATGGGTGGGCATAGCTCGTGGCAGCACGCGTATGGCTTGAACTTGCATCCCAGTATCTTGTACTCGGATCCAAGTCCCTCCGTCAACATTTCCGGGTTATATGATTCGGCGTGGGTGGTCAATAGGCCATGTTTTCCCTCGAAAACCGATGACGGCCCGGTGTAGCCCTCCCGTGCGAGGAGTGCCGCAAGCACCCCGTTCATGGCTGCCTTACCTGCGTGGAACCTCTTGCTCATGTCACCGGCTGTGAGCCACTCCTCTAGACCAGCAGCTTGGGTTCCCGCGAGGCCGAAGGCGTTCACCATTTGATCCTCGTCTAGCCCCAGTATTTTTCCGGCTGCCGCCGTTGCCCCGATTGTTCCCACTACGCCAGTGGCGTGGAAGCCCCTATTTCTGAGGCCGGGGTACATGGATGAGTCTACCCGGCAGCTGATCTCGTATCCAGCAAGTATGCCGGTGATCAACTCTTTCCCGGTGACTCCCTCTGCCTCGGCTACCGCCTGGGCCGTGGGGTTGATGCATGACCCTGGGTGAGCCCAGCTGGGCCTGGCCCCTGAGTCATCGGCGTCCACGCCGTGGGCCATGGTGCCGTTGGCCAGGGCTGCGTTCATCATGGGGTATTTCCCTTCGCCTATCACGGTGGACTGGGGCTCTCCCTTCATCTGCTTTACAATTTTGATCACCATCTGTGACCACGGCATCTCATATGCGGCCAGTGCGTTGCCCAGATAGTCTAGGAAGTGTATCTTGGTTTTCTCGACCACGTCAAAGGGTAGGTCGTCGAACTTGAGGCTTACAACGTATTTTGCGTAGATTCTGGTGTACTCGTCCACGGCGGTTACCAGTTGGTCAAGGTATGACTCGTTGGATATATCTTTTCTAATTTGATGAATGGGGTTATGCATCTGCCTTTTCTTTGTTCAGCCTCTTTTGAGTCATCAGCAGCTTCTCATAGAAGGGGCAGATATCATTCATGAGGCACTCCTCGTGGTTGGGGTTCCGGGCGGTGCATGTCTCCCTTCCGAACTTTATGAGGCTGAGATGAACCTCAAGGAACCTGTCAGGCGTCGCGGCGTCCTGTAGCGCTGACCTGATTACCTCGTAGTTGGCGTTCTGTGGCACGATCTCCAGGCGCTTGCTGATTCGTTCAATGTGCCTGTCAACCGGGATGACTTTCCGGTCAGCCGCAAACATCAGGGCAACGTCCGCTGTCTTGGGGCCCACTCCGGGCAGCTCCATTAGCCTGTCCCTTGCCTCGTTGAAGGGCAGATCGAAGAGTGGCTTCAAGTTGCCGTCGTACTTCTCGATGATTATCCTGGATACCCGTTTGAGCACCTTGGTGCGCTGGTTGTACATGCCAGCTGATCTGATGGCGTCCTTTATCTTTGACTCGGGGGCCTCGTCTATGTAATATGGGTTGATGCCGACTTCCCTGTCGAGGCTATTGAACGCTGATTCCCTGTTTGAGCCTGACGTGTTCTGGCTCAGGATAGTGCCGACGAGGCTGTGGAAGGGGTTGTGGTACCGTTTCTCGTACTGGACTGGGTACTCTGCGAGTATCCTGTTGACGGTTGTCTCGGCACGTCTGAACGGTGATAACAGCACCGGCTCCGGTGGGTTATCCTTGATGTGCTTGAGCCGTTTAGCGATCAGGTCCAGTAGCTCAGGGACGTTTGTCTTGTCCTCTGCGGATACTACGATCCATGGGAGCAGGTAGGAGTCAAGCTCAAGTTTCTCGCCTACGATGGCTGCCTTCTCCGGGTCCAGGTCTGACTTGTTGATGACCACGATGATCCTGTCCCTTGAGACGCCTATGTCCCGGAGAAGCCAGATGCCCTCGTTGAGCTTCATGTCCAGGTTCAGCATCGGGTCAGATAGGTCCAGTAAGAGTATGACGAGGTCGCTGCTCCTGATGTCCAGGAGGTTCAGCTTGAAGCTCTCGATGAGCCGGGGGTCAAGGTCAAGGACGAACCCGATGGTGTCAATGAACAGGACCGTGGTCTCCCAGTCGATGTACCTCTTCTGGTACTTGCTGCTGAGGGTCGTGAACGGTCGGTCGCTGACGGCTTTACTGTCCCCAGTAATGCGGTTGAAAAGGTAGGTTTTACCGGCATTATAATATCCGGCGATACAGATCACGGGGAACCCCAGTTTCTTCCGCTGCCATATCCGCTGGCTCTTCTCCTCCATGAGCTTGTCTATTTCCTCGTTTATCTTGGCCTGGCTGCGGGTAAGCTCCCTCATCTTTGCGTGGAACCCGTACTCCCCGCCGGCCCTGAAGAAGGGGCGGTCGTACTGGTAGTTCACTGATGCCTGGAGCTTGTAAAACGGGGCCTGCTTCTCCAGCCTAGCTGCCTGGATCTGGAGCTTGCTGAGGGTGTCGGATGCCATCTGGTCGAATATCTCAAGGGTCAGCTCGAAGCGGTCAATGACCTCGCAGTGGACAGCCTGTATTAGGTTGAGCTTCTGGCTGCTTCTGATGATGTTGTAGAATATTACCACGTTGGCCTTGAGCCTGCGTACCTTTCTGCGGATGTCCTCAACCTTTCCCTTACCCACGTAGTACTTGGCGAATGGGCGGTAACGTGTCTGCACCACCTCCCCAACCACCTCGATGCCCAGGGACTCGACTAGGGCTTTTAGCTCGTCCAGCCTGACCCTGAATACGGTGCGGTCGTGGACGTTGGTCCTGAGCATGACCAGTAATGCCTTGGTATCCTGACCATCGATTAACAGCGGTTGGCGCTCCATAGAGAACGTAGATTTGAAGGAGTAGGATGATAAAAAGAGATTGATAAATAAGAAACGCGCGCGCGCTGGTGCCAGAAACCGTGTAGCACTTGACTTGAAGAAAGGGTGGAAAATGGGTATAATTGAGGCACCTAGGTTGGTTGTCTCGGGGAGACCAATCACAATTACTGGTGGACATTTTTATTTTTGTAACAACAACGAGGCGGATAGCGTTGATGGAGTGAGGAAGAAGGTAAGGCAGTTAGTCAAAGAGGGCGTTGATGTCATAAAGGTAATGGCCTCCGGGGGAGGGACTCCTGGAACAGATAACCGTCAAGCATCGTTTAGCGAGGATGAACTGACCGCCATCGTTGAAGAGGCTCACAAGTACAATAGAACGACCTTTGCACACTGCGAGGCAATTGAGTCGATTGGTAACGCTGCTAGGGCAGGTGTCGATGTACTGGAGCATTGCGGTTTCATCCTTCCAGATGGATCAAGGGGTTTTGATGAGGAAGCTGTAAGAATAATGGTGAGGAATAACTTGTTCTACAATCCAACGCTTCAGACAGGATCAAAGATTCTTGAT
>JABXKY010000298.1 GCA_013619005.1 Candidatus Bathyarchaeota archaeon
TTTCATCTCAGATTACTTGAAGGGTTACGGCGTTGATGTCGAGGTTATCGTCACAAAACCCGGGATAGCAAACATTGTGGCCACCATCGGGGAGGGGGATACCCACCTGGTTCTCAACGGCCACCTTGACACGTTCCCCGCCGAGGTGGGGGAGGAGTGGACTATTCCTCCCTACTCTGGGCTTGTCAAGGAGGGAAGGATTTACGGCAGGGGCGCAGGTGACATGAAGGGCGGCCTCGCTGCCCTTCTCTACTGCTTCGCCAAGATCAGTCAGACGGGTTTCAATGGCAGGCTCACGTTCACGGGGACCTCTGACGAGGAGACCGGGGGAGAGTGGGGTGCGTTATGGCTCTTGAATAAGGACGACCGTCTCCACGGGGACGCGGTGCTCAACGGTGAGCCATCCGGATTGACGGTGAGGATCGGGGAGAAGTCCCGCGTATCCATCATCCTTGAGGCCGAGGGGAAGGCGGCCCACGGCAGTTTCGCCGGCTACGTTGGGGAGAACGCCATCATGAAGATGGTGAGGGTGCTCCCCCTTGTCGAGTCACTCCAGGGGACCCCCGCGGTGTTCACGGAGGAGACCCGGGCGCTCACAGAGGAGGTGATGAAGGGCTACGTGCAGCAGTACGGCCACGAGTCCGAGGCCATGGCCAACGTCCTCAAGGAGGTCACTGTCAACATAGGGACCATCGAGGGGGGCAGCGAGGACAACATAGTTCCGGCTTACTGCAAGGTAACGGTTGACACCAGGCTACCTCTGGGAATCACACCCGTCGAGATAACCGGGATGGTGAAGGCCAAGATACACGAGGTGGACCCCAGCATCAAGGTGAGCTGGAAGAGGCCACCCCAGATAGTGACGGAGTCAACGTATTCACCAATAAGTGCCCGTATCACGGGTCTTCTCGCCAAGAACTCCAAGGAGGTTACCGGGGACGAGCCGCTCTACAGCTTCACCTCAGGTGGTACTGACTGCCGTTTCTGGAGGAAGATCGGGATACCCGCCATATGTTACGGTCCCAAGGTGTACGCCATGGGGGGCGTCGACGAGAACATCACCGTCGAGGACCTGGTGACCACCGCAAAGGTCCAGATGGGCACCATACTGGACTTCCTGGCTGGGGAGAACCCCTAAAAGCCTCGGCGACTCGGATACAGTGATCAAATTGGGCGAGAAGATAATTGGCATCCTGGGCGGGATGGGGCCTGAGGCAACGGCGGACCTATTCTTCAGGATCATCAGGGCGACGCCTGTCCAGAGGGATCAGGACCATTACAGGGTCATCATTGACAGCAACTCCAAGATAGCTGACAGGACACCCGCGATCCTCGGCACTGGTCCAAGTCCATTGCCGATGATGGTCGAGACGGGTAAGAACCTGGAGCGCGCGGGCGCTGATTTCCTTCTCCTGCCATGCAACACGGCCCATTTCTTCCACTCCATGATACAGGCTGAGCTGGGGATTCCCCTATTGCACATGATCAGGCTCAGCGCCAAGCACATCAAAGATAACTACCCTGACGTCAAACGGGTTGG
The DNA here is from genome assembly GCA_013619005.1 of Candidatus Bathyarchaeota archaeon. Classification (GTDB taxonomy): domain Archaea; phylum Thermoproteota; class Bathyarchaeia; order TCS64; family TCS64; genus RBG-16-57-9. Next base: position 1,541 of record JABXKY010000298.1, read on the forward strand.
ACTGCAGGCGTCTGATGGCACCATCGCCAGCAAGCTGTACCACGAGGCATACGGTGAGTACGGGATCGAGATAATCACGCCGGGTGAAGGGTCCCAGAAGGACGTCATGGACGCGATATATCGCGACATCAAGACAGGGGACCTGGAAAACGGCGGCAAGCTCCTTCACAGGGTCGCCGTCGAGCTCATTGGGGCTGGATCGGACGCTGTTATCTGTGGATGCACCGAGGTGAGCCTGGTTCTCCACGACGGGGACATATCGGTACCCGTTGTTGATCCCCTCCAGGTTCTAGCCGAGGAAGCCGTCAAGCTGGCATCGGGGTGACTCATTGGACGAGCCCACCCACTACCTGGGGCACCTTAACTACTCAAAGGATGGTATCGAGGAGGAGATCGAGTTCTTCTACCCGTCAAACGTCGAGTGGAAGTGCGTCCACTGCGGCGCATGCTGCGGCGACGTGGGCGACAGGGTCAGGATGATCAGGCTGCTGGACAAGGACCTTGACCGCATCGAGGCCACGGGCGAGTACGATTTCTTTGATGACTGGGACGAGGGCTCGTTCTCAACGTTAATGAAGAAGGTTGACGGAAAGTGCGTGTTCCTCACGGAGGAAGGCTGCAGGATATACGATGACAGGGCCCTCCTCTGCCGCATGTACCCGTTCTGGCTTGAACGACAGGAGGACATTTTCGTGTTCGGCGTAGACAAGGGCTGCCCGGGGACGGAGAAGGGAGAGCCACTGGATGAGGATTTCTTCAGGACCCTGCTGAAGATGGCGCTGGAGTCAATGGACTATTAGATAATTTTTTACCATTATAGTAAATAACCTACTATTCATGGCTCGCACGCTATTCATCTCGTTCCACATAGACCCGAGATTAATCGAGAAGATAAAACAGGCAGACCCAGACATCGAGATACTGTATGATCCAAGTCTCCTTGGCAAACCACGGTACAAGAACGACCAGCACGGCGGGCCAATAGCGAGGACCCCGGAGCAGGAGGAAAAGATACAGGGCATGATGGCAGAGGCCGAGATACTGCTCGGGTACGTGCCGGGTGATTACAGGGACCTGGGAAAATGGTTCCCCAGGCTCAGGTGGAACCAGTCCCCCAGCGCGGGAATAGGATGGGGCGTCCGCAGGTACGGCTGGACCGAGACTGATATCGATTTCACGACATCCAGCGGCATGCACTCAACACCCCTCGCCGAGTTCTGCGTCATGTCCATGCTCATGTTCGTCAAGAACTACTTCCTCATTGCCCAGCAGAAGCGGAGGCACAAATGGCAGAGGACGAGCGCCCTTGAGCTGAGGGGCAAGACCCTTGGGGT
>JABXKY010000268.1 GCA_013619005.1 Candidatus Bathyarchaeota archaeon
GGGAACCCCGGTACACCCTGGGCTGCCACGGGGTCTTCGGCACCATGGGCATCGACCCCACAGAGGTCTGCGTCTCCATCCCTGGGGAGCTGGTCCCCACCATGTGCGCCGTCCTCAAGACTTGGAGGGAGAAGGGGAAACCCATGTTCACCGAGGAGTCCCCCAACGAGGAGCGCGACTTCATCCACGCACCCTACCAGGGGCCATACAGAGCCCATGCACGCATTCAACACGAGAGAGGCGAGGAGAAACCTGAACCTGAAAGCGAGGAATACGTCCCCTGGGCCGAACGGAGAAAGAGTAAGAACTGAGCCTTGAATCCCAGGGGCGCGCGTTTGGTACAATCTTTCTACTCCACCATAACACTTTCTCGGTCAAATAACGGCTCGCATATTATTTAGGGAGTAATTTGGATCTAATTCTGGTATCTACCTAAATACTACAATCACACAACAACTCTAACCGAGGACGCTTCATGAGAATAGGAGATATCGCCATTATAAGCGCAAAAAGCCTAACCGAGCGAAAATTCCGCTTCGTACTAAACCTAATAGGCATACTCATTGGAGTCGCAGCTGTTACAGGCTTGATATCCCTAACTCAAGGAATGAACGCAACAATAAGTGGGGAATTAGGAGCATTTGGTGGCAACACGATCACAGTACTCCCAGGAGGCTTCGGGCCGAACGGACCACATGGACCAGCAGAAAATAACGTGGTCCCTGTCACACTAAACTGGAGAGACTTGGAAATACTTGAAGAACTACCCGACATTGACCTAGTAGCTCCAACAGTAACAGGAGGCGCTGCTGTGTACAGTGTAAAGAGTGCGCTTTACACAGTATCAGTTACAGGAGTAACAGAGACTTATTTCCAGATAAACGAAGGAACCAACATAGAGGAAGGAAGAGCTCTAATCAGAAGTGATGTGGCTGTAGCTGTAATCGGGTATAACATAGCTGTGCCTGATCTTGATGAAGACCCTGTCTTTGAGGTTGGAGACAGAATCAAGTTGACCTCCGAAGTAGGTAGACTTGAAAAAGTATTGACTGTACGGATAGTTGGAATAATTGAAGAGTCAGGAAGTGCTTTTGGATCAGATAGTGATTTCTTTATCCCGTTAAAAACATGTGAACAATTCTATGAACTAGACGGAACATATGATAGCATACAGGTTTATGTAGAGAATAGTGACCTCATTGATGCTATTGCATATAATATAGAGGATGAGATTGAAGGAGTGAGTGCGTTAACTGCAGCTGGTACTCTTGAGTTGATTAATTCTATTACTGGTACGATTGAAGCGGTTCTTGGTGGGGTAGCTGCTATTAGTTTGTTGGTTGCAGGTGTCGGTATCATTAATACCATGACTGTTTCGGTTATGGAGCGTACGAAAGAGATTGGGGTTATGAAAGCTTTGGGAGCCAAAAGTACTGATGTCCTGGTTTTATTTATGATTGAGGCTGGTTTGACTGGGGTTATTGGTGGTATTATTGGCGCTGGTTTTGGTTTTGTTCTTGGGGCATTTGTTGGGGATTACGTTGGAGTTAGTTCTGAGCCTTCTTTGATGCTTGGTCTTTTAGTAACTGGGTTCGCTGTGCTCACAAGTGTTGTTTCTGGGCTTTATCCTTCTTGGAGTGCGTCTCAACTTCACCCTGTAGAGGCATTAAGACACGAATAATTGTGTGTACTCACACTTTTTCTAGGAATCACAGGTATTTTATTTGGTGAGATAGGTGAGAAGTGAACTAGAGAGCATTATCACCATAAGCGAGCGTGGGGTTTACTAGTAAAAATCGTTTTCACTAGCGGTGTTTAAGATCGTGGGTTCAATTCTCGCCGGTCCCACCAAATCAAACACCCGCGAGTCTTTCTTGTTAGTATTCATTGTGCTGGACTAGACTAACCAAGTTGTATTAGAAGTACTAGGATATGCAACAACAATTCAGGAGCATCGGAGTACATTTACCAGGACTTCATAAACATAGATGTACCTCCACCTGATGAATGTCGATAGATTATCCAATTGAATTATGGGTGGCGCGCGCGCATATTTAGAGGAAGTCTCTTCGTCCGCCGTCGACTAGTAGGGTTTTTCCTGTGATGTACCTGGATTTATCGCTTGCGAAAAACAGCACGGCGTTGGCGATGTCCTCGGGGGTGCCGGTTATCCCCAGGGATGCCCGGTTTCTCCTTCCCTCAAGCACCTTCTCGTACTCGGCTTCGCTCCGTTTCCCTCTCAGCATAACAGTGTCAACGGCCCCGGGCGCGACGCAGTTGACGTTTATGTTGTGTTTCCCCAGGTCAAAGGCTGAGCTCTTGGTGAGCTGGATTACGCCCGCCTTTGAGACGGCGTAGCTGGTCTCGCCGTTCATTGCTATGCCGAACCCCGAGTTCGATGAGATGTTAACTATCTTACCGTAATTCCTCTCCACCATGTGCCTCGCTGCTACCTGGGAGCAGAGGAAGACGCCCTTGAGGTTGACCGCCATTTGTATGTCCCATATCTCGTCGGTGGTCTCAAGCAGTGAGCCTCCATGGGCTACCCCCGCGTTGTTGACGAGGATATCCACCTTGCCGAACTCGTCTATGGTGGCGGCAAACATGTCCTCCACCTCATCCCTCTTCGAGACATCGCATTTTATAGAGATAGCTTTTCCACCCATCATCTTGATGGAGTTCACCACCTCGTCCGCCTCGTCCCTGCTCTTACGATAATTGACAACCACAGAGCAGCCGCCTTCTGCGAGGGCTAACGCGACGCCTCTCCCGATGCTACGGGAGGCCCCGGTTACGACCGCTACCTTATCCTTGAAATCAGACATTAAAACCACATCTCCTAAAGAGAGGACTGGTTAATGAATATGAT
>JABXKY010000216.1 GCA_013619005.1 Candidatus Bathyarchaeota archaeon
ATTCTACATATAGTCATTGTTGTCCTATAATGTTGTTATTATGGAGGAAAATCTGGGCAACCCGGCATACGACATAAATAGGCGAGCCAGCAGGGAATAATAGATCACTTTGTCAACGATAAGACATGCAGAGATCGTTACAGGTATGTCAAAGGGAAAACAAATCGCTTTCACCCTACTGCTAATGTACCTAGCTCTTGTAGCTATCAACAGAACAACGTTCGTGAACGCTGAACCTACCGAAGAATACAAGGGTTCGGGATACTGTATTTCCTGCCACCCCGATCAGGGTGGCGAGTACTCTCAGTCGGCCCACACCAACGGATATTCTAACGAGGACTTTCAGGAAGTATGGGCAGATCTTGGATCAACAGCGGATTGTCTCGAATGTCATACAACGGGCTATGATAAGACAACCGAAACATACGCTCTAGCTGAGGTTCAGTGTGAGGCATGCCATGGGCCAGGGGACACCATGGAGAGAGATACGTCACCTGAGCTTTGCGGTGAATGCCACACAGGACCATTCCCAACTTATGATGAGTGGGTCAATAGCGGACCTAGCCATGGAACCGCCGATTGTATGACTTGCCATAACGAGCACACATCGAAGATGGAGTTCGAGACGCCGGATGAGACTTGCGGCCAGTGCCATGATTCTCACGTCATCCAAGTGGATGATTCAACTCACGGATTGAACGATGTCGGATGCGTCGACTGCCACATGAATATAGAGGAGGCTGATTTCTATAATGGAATTCAAGCCAAAACAGGTCACAGCTTCAACCCTAAAGAACATGAGCTAGACTGCTCAAGCTGTCATGACAGACCCTTAGAGAAACATGATGTACTGGGAGAGAAGGCCACAGCGTGCCTCAGCTGCCACGGAGACATCCATGAACTGAAACTTGAGTTAGTGAACAGGGAAACATATGATAACGATGAGCCGGTTGCGCTGTGCGCTCAATGCCACAACGAGAGGTACACCGACTGGTCGCAGGGGACTCACGGGGCACACGACAACCCGCAGGCGGTTTGCACAGAGTGTCACGACCCTCACATTCCTACTATAAACAAGATTTCAACACTTGAACCCATACCAACGAGGGAGCTGGATGACCCTGCTCCGCTACTCTACAAGATAGCGTTTGTAGTGGTCTTGGAGATACTTGCGTTTTCCGTATGGATCTTGAGGAGGTATAACAATGTCTAATTCGAACAGAAGAGACTTTTTGAAAAAGGTAGGCGCAGTTGGACTGTTCTATGCGTTCAACAAAATAGCGGTAGACTACAAGAACGTGGGTGTCCCAATATTGAGGAAATCCACGAAGGTTCAATACAAAGACCCAGTCCATGGAGCCAATTTTGGGATGATGATCGACATTGGTGCATGCGTAGGGTGTAGAAGGTGCCAGCACGCGTGCAGGCTAGAGAACAACACTCCATCAGAGCCGAACAATATGCACTGGATTGATGTTTTCGAGATGGAGAACTCCACGCCCATTACGGCGGTTGAGAGCATTCCACCGACTGACGCCGTAGTAGACTACGAAAAAGCACCGAAGGATGACCACTGGTATCTCAGCTTCAACTGTTTCCATTGTGAAAACGCGCCTTGTACAAGGGTTTGCCCGACTGGGGCTACATACACAGATGAGGATGGCATAGTCCTCATCAACTATGACCTGTGTATCGGGTGTAGGTACTGTATGGCTGCTTGTCCATACAACGCGAGAAGGTTCAACTGGTGGGACCCAAAACTCTCACCAAGCAGGATTAGCCCAGTGGATGGTTCAGTGGTCGTTCTCAACGAGGAAGTCCCTATCAGGGAGCGAGGCGTCACCGAAAAGTGCACATTCTGTGTTCATAGGGTAAGAGATGGTATAAACCCGAAATGCGTCGAGGTTTGCCCCGTAAGCGCAAGGCACTTTGGTGACTTGAACGACCCAGAAAGCGAGGTTTCAATACTCTTAGAGACTGAGCGCACAATCAGGATCAGGGAGAACCTTGGGACAAAACCCAAGCTGTACTACTTCACGCGTGGCGTAAAGTGGAACGAGGAGGGTGAGAAGTCTTGAGTAGCAGAATAGAAAAACTCATGAGGCCATTGAAGCACACCTCCAAGGAGTTCTACCCATTCATCGGTTTCCTAACCGTCATCTCAGTAGTGGCGGTTTATGCCTATGTATTACAGCTGTCTACAGGGCTCGGGGTAACGGGTCTAAACGATGTTACAATTTGGGGCATCTATATCGTCAACTTCATCTTCTTTATCGGAATCAGCCATGCAGGGATCGCGATCTCTGCGACTGTCCGTTTGATGAAGTTGCAAAGATACCACAAAATCGCGAGAATAGCTGAGCTGTTAACAATCGTTAGCCTCGTAATGGCGGGGCTCAGTATCGTCATTGATCTTGGAAGACCGGACAGGAGTTACCTACTCATCACAGAGTACATTGCTAGATTCAAGTTCTCGCCATTGACATGGGACATCACGGCTGTGGGTACCTACCTGACTCTGAGCGCTACGTACCTCTACCTAACCCTACGCCATGACTTCAAAATCTTGAGTGAGAGGTTCACGGGGTGGAGGGGTAAGTTCTATGAGATGTTGATCCCACTCTACGAAGAGGACGAGAGGGCTACAATCGATAGACTCTCCTTCTGGCTTTCAGTAACGATTCTGCCAATCATGGTAATGGTGCACACAACGGTAGCATGGATATTTGCACTACTGGGTTCGAGGCCTCTGTGGTTCACGGCGTTCGCCGGTCCATACTATATCGTAGCAGCTGTTGCCTCAGGACTTGCTTCTGTCGTCGTAATCGCGGCGGTCATGAGGAGGATTTACCACTGGGAGGACATAA
>JABXKY010000060.1 GCA_013619005.1 Candidatus Bathyarchaeota archaeon
GTCCCATAGGTTCACGCGTTTCCTCAGTCTGCGAATCAGTCTGAGTTTACTGTCGACTGTGGTTGGTGCGTTTCGCTTCTTCTCACGTAGATAAGTCTCGAATAACTCAGTGTTTTGCCTTGGGTTGGGTGGAAGGTGCTGGGGATGGGATTTGAACCCACGCTCTTTATCCGGCTACGGCACTGGTGCCTTTAACCTCTGGATCATGAGTCCAGCGCATTAGCCAAGCTATGCTACCCCAGCTCTTCTCCATAAAATAAAGAACTATGATTTAAAGTCTGGTGTCATGTGGGGAATAAATTATTCCATCACCAGTTTGGGTCTTGTGACCGCAACTGGGGTCCCTTTCTTGGTGTAAACCCGGGGAGTCAGCATGTTCAACGCATTCCCCAGGCTGTACGTCATGATACCCGCTAGGTTCGCGACGCTCAACGCGTCGTTCTCGCCCGTCCTGCTGATGGGCTCCACGATGTCACCCACCTCGACGTCCGTGCCACTGAGGTCCACAAGGAAGTGGTTCACCGAAACCGTGCCCAGCACGGGCTTTATCTCTTCACCGACCCTTACCTTGCCCTTCTTGGTGAGCCCACGTGGGAACCCGTCATAGTAGCCGACGTGCACCGTGCCCACCTTCATCCTCCTGTCAGCCACGAACCGCCTGCTATATGTGAGGGACTCGCCCTCCTCGATCCATTTCATGTGCTCTACCCTGGCCTTCCAGCACAGGGATTGCCTCAGCTCGATGCCGTGCCCCTTGTCGTCGTCCTCCGGGTAGAATCCCATGAGCATCAAGCCGGGACGCGTGGCGTCCAGGTAAGTGTAGTCCTTGTGGAACAATGAGTTGCTGCTGGCGATGCTCTTTGTGCCCACATCGATGCCCTTGGCTTTGGCGGCTGATTCGATGTCAAGCATCCGCTGCACCTGTTTCCTGTCAAGCTCCTCGTCCTCGCTCATGGTGCTGAAGATGCCCTCGATGCGAAGATTCTTGAGTTGAGATATTTCCTCGATGAAATCGTCCGCCTCGTTCCAGCGGACGCCGACCCGGCCGAGCCCGGTGTCTATCTTGATCCAGATTCCAACGGTTTTTCCCAGCTTCCCGGCTGCCTCGTTAAGCCTCGTTGCCGGTTCTTGTTGGTAGATGGTCTGGGTGATATCCTGCTCCACCACGGTCATGAACTGGGCGTCGCTGAAGAGCGGGTCGATATTGATGATGCCCACGTCCAACCCCGCCTCCCTGAGCTGCAATGCCTCGTGGAGCTTGGCCACCAGCACCCGTTTCACTCCCTTGCCCATCATGTAGGCGACCACTGGGACAACGCCGTGGCCATAGGCGTTGGATTTGACGCAGGGAACGATCTCTCCGCCTGTCCTTGCCCTCGCTTGGTCGATGTTGTGACCGATGGCGTCCAGGTCTATCTCGAACCATGACTGGAAACCTTCGGTCATCTGGGTTATCTCCTCAGCTGTTGGCTGTGAACCAAAATACGCGCTCATACAGGGTATGAGACGGGGCTGGGATTTAAGTTTAGAAGAGGAAGGCTGGGGGCGGGCTCCACTTGGTGATGGGGCTCTTTGTGATGGCCATGACCCGTTCAAGCTCCAGCTCCTGGTCCGGAAGCACGAAGGTGATAGCGGTTCCCCGTTTGCCTGCCCTGGCTGTTCTCCCTATCCTGTGGAAGTACATATGGGGGTCATCGGGGATATCATAGTTGATGATGTATGGTACGTCATCGATGTCAAGCCCCCTTGCGGCAACCTCGGTGGCTATGAGGAGCTCGAACTTGCTCTCCCTGAACCCGTCGAGAACTGATGTTCGCCTTGCCTGGGAGTAGTTGCCCGAGATAGCCTCGGCGGGGATTCTCTCCCGTTTGAGGTACGACTGGAGCCTGTCCACCGTGTACTTTGTTCTGCAGAACACTATGGCCCTGTCCACCTTGAAATAGTCGAGAACCGTGGTGAGGTTCTCCATTTTCTCGTGGTGGGACATGAGCATATAGTACTGGGTGATATCGATGTTCCCGATCTCGTCCCTGCTCATGTTCACCTCAACGTAGTCCGGGATGAAACGTGCGCTGAGATTCATTGTGCGCTCGTCGAACGTGGCGCTCCAGAGGGTGACCTGTCTCTTCTTGGGCAGCTGGTTCAGTAGGAACTCTATGTCCTCGAAAAAGCCCATGTCGAACATCCTGTCGGCCTCGTCAAGGGCGGCCATTTTGACGTTCCTGAGATTCAGGTTGCCCCTTCTGATGTGGTCGATGAGCCTACCGGGGGTGCCCACAACGATGGTTGGGCCCTTCCTGAGCTGATCGACCTGGGGGCCGATGGCTACGCCGCCGTAGATTGATATGGCGTAGGCGTCCATGTACTTTGCGTATGAGTTAATATCGTCTGTAATCTGCTGTGCCAGCTCCCTGACGGGAGCGATGACGAATCCCTCGACATGCCCTGAGTGGGGGTCAAGCATCTCCAGCATGGGGACTCCGAAGGCGGCGGTCTTTCCCGTACCAGTCTTGGCCTGTCCTACCACGTTTTTCCCTTCAAGCATGACGGGGATAGCGTTCTCCTGTATTGGGAACATGTCGTCGAACCCTAGGTCTTCAAGGGCTTCCAAGATCTCGTCTCGTATTGGCAGTTCTGTGAATTTCATGTTGATCGTGTCGCTGGATGCTGAATCCATTCACGGTATGTGCGGGTCTGTTTAAAGGGTATCTATACCCATTTTTTTTATCAAAGTCCCCTGGATAGAGGCTCTTCGGTTACTATCAGGTATTATCAGGTCGCGGAAATATTTGATATGGATTGAGACGAGCACACGTCATCGCCATCTTGGTGGTAACAGCTTTTCTTCTGCTCGCGCGCGCGGTTGGGGGGTAGGCTTGTTTTCCAGTCCGTCGAGGCATATGGGTTCAGGCTGCTGACTTAGGTTCAGCCGCAGGTTTTTCAATGCCCCTCACAGATATCATGTCATGCTACAGAGCACGTTATACACACTGGTCGCGACTATACTGGTCAGCCTCTCATCGTTTATCGGCATCTTCACCATCAGCCTAAACGAGAAGACCCTACACAAGGTGCTCACCATTCTGGTGGCGTACTCGGCGGGTACAATACTGGGCGCAGCGTTGTTCGACCTCCTCCCAGAGGCAGTGGAGTTGGTTGATGAAGCCCTGGTTTACCCCATCATCGCCTTCGGGTTCGTGTTCTTCTTGCTACTGGAGCGGACCCTGTATTGGTACCACGGTCATGGACACGGACACGAGCTCGAGAATGAGGGTATCACCAAAGATTTCGCCTATCTGAACCTCCTGGGGGACTTTGTTCACAACTTCATTGACGGCATTATCATCGCAGCAAGCTTCACCAACAGCGTGACCGTCGGGGTATCCGCCGCCATCGCGGTGATGTTCCATGAGCTACCCCAGGAGATGGGGGACTATGGTATACTTGTGTACGCCGGGATGGAGAGGAGAAGGGCGTTGATACTAAACTTCCTCGCGGCGGTCTCGGTGGTTGTGGGGGGAGTGTTCGGGTCATTCTTCATAGGAGCCGTAGATAACCTTGAGGGATACATGGTTGCCTTCAGCGCGGGGGCCTTCATATTCCTCTCGGCCAGCGAGCTGATCCCTGAGATGCACGAGAAGAACGACAGGGGCAGGGCGTTGATCCAGCTGCTGGTGTTGATCCTGGGCATGTTTACCATATACATGCTTGGCATATGGTTCCCCGCATGAGTAGTCCTATAAGCGATAACTCAAGTTGAACTGTTAATGAAGATCGTTAAGGCCGACGAGGAAGGGCTCAGGATCGCCGCAGCAACCATGAGGAATGGGGGCGTGGTCATCTACCCAACCGAGACGGTGTACGGGATAGGCTGCATACCCAGCGACCCCGACGCAACCATGAGGGTATGCGAGATCAAGGGTAGGGCCGAGAACCCGCTGCCGCTGGTGTGCAGCGACATAGAGATGGCGAGAAAGGTCGTCCAGTTTAACGCCACAGCCGAGAAGCTTGCGGAGGCGTTCTGGCCGGGCCCGTTGATGTTCATACTGCCATCTAAGGTCGTCTACCCCATGTGGGTGACCCATGGAAAGAAGACACTTGGCCTGAGGGTTCCTGGAGCCGAGGTCCCAAGAAAGCTAGCGCAGCTGGCTGGCGGGGTCATGGTAAGCACCAGCGCCAACATCTCTGGTGAGCCCCCAGCCATTACGGCCAAGGAGGCAAACAGTCAGACCGGTTTTAAGGTGGACGTTGTCGTTGATGGCGGCCCATCACCTGTAGGGACGCCCTCCACGATCCTTGACCTGAGCAGCAAGGAGATGTGGATACTGAGAAGCGGACCAATAACTGGGTCCCAGATAATGGAAGCGTTAAAGCGTTAGAGCTTCCAGCCTTTCTCAACTAGGTATGCGATACTCTGGTTCTCGGGGGCCCCAACGGCTCTCGCCACGGGCTCGCATTTAGTCCTGAACACGTACATGGTGGGGCATGGCGCGGGGTTTTCGGTCATTGTCTCCCAGTTGGCCATGCCCTTGGCCACTATGAGGTCGGAGTTGTTGTACCTGTCGATGAACCACTGTGGTGACTCGTCGAGCCTGATGCCTATGGCGTCGGCGCCTGTGGTGATGAGCTCGTCCGCTGCCTTGTCCATGCCAACCATCAGTGCGTCCACCATGAGGGCGTCGTTGAGCGCCGGCGGCCCGTTCTTGACGGCAACGGTTACCCGTGCACCCAGTCTCCCAAGCTCCTTGACCAGAATGGTGTCCAGGGCGACCTCCCCCGCGTTGTCTGTGAGGAAGAGTAGGTCGGTGTCGTCTTCGATCATTGATTTCAACTTGTCGGTGTCATCAATGTATAGAGGGTTGTCGAGAAACATCAGGGCGTCCTCAAGGCTGGCGTTGTTCCCCGGGACATCGTAGTCTATGACGTTGCCGAGGCAAGAGATCTTGGTGGCTGTCCTGAGCTTCTCGTCAGGCAGTGTCTCATCCATCTTCTTCTCCATATCTGGCAGGAGTGATAACGCCAGCTCGTTCTCCTTGATCTTGCGCTCCTTGTAGGGGTCCATACAGCCTGTGATCCTCGCTATCAGTCGCTCCCTCTCTGCCCCCAGCACCGATGGAACACAGTTCGAATCAAAATCGTTTCCCATAAGCTCCAGTAAGGCGTCCATTGCCTGGAAACGTGTCTCCTCGTCATCTGTGCTGAGCTTGATCATCTGGTAGCCCCTGTGGAGGAGGCAGTAACCGCAGCGTGAGCCGACCTTCAAAGTTATCACTGGCTCATATTCCACGCAATATAAAAAGGCTTCAAGGTGTATAGGTGGCGTAATGGATTATAACATACTGGCCACCACGGAGAAGATCACCATGAGCGCCGCAAGCAGTCAGCTCTGGATGAACCTGAGGGCCATCGGTGACCCCAAGCCCAAGGTGAGCAGGTCGAGGATCAAGGGCATAGTGATGGCGGAGACGAGCCTTGACCCTGTCGAGGCTATCTTGAGGCTCAGGGAGCACATGGAGTCCGATGTTGACAGGTACGATAAATTGTTCAGGGTCTTCCCGGTGGTGGCGAGGGTTCCCACTGAGATTGATGCCATCGTCGAGGAGGTCAAACGCCAGGCGATTGTTATCGAAGAGGGCCAGAAGTTCAGGATCACCCTCGAGAAAAGGGATACCGATTTCCGTAGCCTTGATATCATCGATCCAGTAGCATCGGTAATCGAGAGGGACGTGGACCTGAAAAACCCAGACTGGGTGATACTCATCGAGGTCATGGGTAAGATGACAGGGGTATCGGTAATGCAGCCCGAGGGCATGTTGAATGTCCAGAAGGAAAGGTACGCGTTATCGACGAAGGCTGAGTAGGGCACCTTTCTCGGCTATCAGGCTGGTTAGAGCCTCGTTTCTATCGGAGCCGACGGTTTCGATGGCGGTTTCGGTGATCTCGTAGAGCCCCTTGATTGATTCATACTTCTCCGGTGTGATTTCGAGAACGGAGTCATCAACTGTGCCCAGATGCGCCGCGATGTCCTCCGCGAGCCTGTTCTCGTCTTTCTCGGAGAATATGGCTACCGCTAAGGTCTCTGTTGTCTTGGATACGCCGAGGAATTCGATGGCCTTGTTGATCTGGTTCTCGCAGGCAGCGTACAGCAGTGTCTCCACGTTCAGGTTGTTGCTGATGTTGATGCCGTTACCCATGGCATAGTCCGCGTTTGTGGCCGCGTAATAGATGTGGTTCGGTCCAGCTACCTTCCCGGCATCAAATAGCTGATACTTTACTCCTTCCGCCAACTCGTCAAGCATCCCGATGGTACCGTGGATGTCATTCACTTTTACGTCTCTTGCCCCTGTGATTGTCAATCTGAGCCCAGAGCCAGAAATTTCGTAGATATTTGACATGAGTCTTCACCAGTGTTGCTTTTCCCTACCCTTGAATAGTTTAAACCCTTCCGTTGTATGATAGGGGCATCCCAGCGTGTAGATCTAAACGAATACAGGAAATAATCTTTGAAACAGAGATTATCCTAGAGCAGTGTCGTATGCTTGAAAAGTTTAGGAGGCTAAGCCTCCACGTTGTACTTGTCGTATAGTTTTCTAAGGAGAGTATTCAGTTCACGTGCTCGTTCCTCGGACTCTTTTGGTTTAAGCTCCGTGCACTCATATCCTACTACTTCTCGCATGTACTCAACGTTTTTTTCGCAGAACACCACGGTCCCGTCATCCTTGATCTTCTCGATGCCGTCGATTTTTCCACCCTCCTCGTTGATTCGGATTGCCTCTTCCCGTGAAATGCCTGGCAAAACGATCTCAGCTCCTTTTCTACTGAGCCGCGTAGGGTATCCCCCGGGCAGCCCTTCTACTCCATTCACGCAGGTATGGACTTCTTGGGTGTCATTGTATATCGCGAGTACATGTTTTAGGAAACTGCTTGCGGTCCTCATTTGGTCTACTAGCGCGCTCTTATACTGGGTAACTATTCCATATCCGGCTTCTTGGTATAGCCTAGTAATCCTGTCGTTTGGCCACTGGTCAGATACATCTTCTCCGTCAACGATTACCTTAACGTAGTATGGCCCGTCCATTCTCGCAGTGTAGTAAGTACCGTGGTGCCCTACCCCGTAGAGCTGGACCGCTCTGAACGGGACGTTCATGGTTCTAGCGATAACCCGTTTCACTCGGCCTAGCCCCAGGTCCATGTTGCCTCCACCACATGTGGGTTCTAACCCTAGTTTGCTAAGCACTACGTTTGTTGCATCGGGGAAGGCTCCGTTTACGACATCGGTATCGATACCTGATTTTTTTACCGAGAGCATCAGTTTATGAGCCAATGTGAGGTGGTTGGGTAGCCAAGGACCCACAGGTCCGACTTTCTTATAGTCTTCTGGGGGCAGGAGCCTGGTGATCCACCAGCTGCCAAGGCTTGCGAGGTTACATATTACCCTTGGGCGGTGTTCTCTCAAGAACTCGGCGGTTCCATTGATATCAAATAGATCTATTTTCTCGAAGGTTAGATCTGGGTAAAATCCGAAGTTATGAGCAGTATGTAGTGCCTCCTCTACCTCAAATTTACCTTTATCTTCGTCAACGTCTGCGCCTATGACTTTGATGGGGAGTCCCATGCTGGCGATCTGGTACATCATGTCATGTCCCACGCTGCCGGCGGACCCGATTATCAGAATACTGTCAAGCATTATTACATCCATTATCAAGGCTCAATATAGTATAAAAAATAGAAGAATGTGAGAGCATATTACGCCTTGGCGTCGATTTTTACTCGTATTAAATTATCTCTTAGAGAAGGGAATCTTTTTACGCTTTAACAGGCTCAACAAGTTTAGACCAATTACAGGTTATAACTATGTCAGATTACGAAGAAGAACCCCAGATGAAGATCGGGGACTTGAAGACCTTTTCGAGGAAGGTATACACGGTCGCCAAGGTCATAAGCATCGGCGAGGTCAGGGAGGTCACCTCCAGGAACGATAACAGCACCCACCAGGTGTGTGAGGCGCTCATAGCCGACGATTCGGGCAGCGTCTACCTTACGCTGTGGGATGACAACATAAGCCAGATCGAGGAGGACATGGTCCTCAAGCTGGACAACGCCTACGTCAACGTGTTCAGGGGCAGCATGAGGCTGAACCTGGGCAGGTACGGAAACTTCTCCGTGCTGGAGGAGGCTCCATTCGATGAGGTCGACCTTGAGAACAACGTCTCGGCCCAGCAGGTCGAGTACGAGAACCGCAGGCCTTATGGTCGAGACCGCGGTCGCAGCAGAAGATACTAATCTTCACCCTATTTTTCCCAGCACATCTTTTATGCAGATATAGCCCAGTGGGTACGTTGATTCTATGAGTAAGATAAGGGTTGGATTGCCCAAACTGACATTCAGTGGTAATCTTGGGAGGTCAGAGGCAGACGAGGGGCCCAAGACAATGGAAGAGGGCGGACTGATACCTCTGCTGGAAGGCTTGGGGTGCGTTATCGAGGAGAGCGTAAACGCGAAGCTGAGCCTCGAAGAGGAGAAGGTTTACGGGGCGAGGCTGAGGCTCGGGCTCGCCAGCAGTAATTTGGCGGATATTGTAGCAAAACAGATTAGGGCAGGAATACTTCCCATTGGGTTACTGGCAAACTGCAACGGATTGATGGGGATGCTGGCGGGGCACCAGCGGGCAAGCGGGTCATGGAAGCCTCTACGGGTTGGTCTGGTGTGGATCGACGCCCACGGCGACTTTAACACCCCCGAGACGAGCCTCAGTGGCATGATGGGGGGAATGCCGGTGGCCATCAGCACGGGCCTGTGCCTGCACCATATCCGCCGAGCGTGCGGCCTTGACCCGCCGCTTCCAATCAGCTATGTATCCATGGTTGGGGTCAGGGACACTGACCCTTGGGAGCAGAACCTCATTGACACCCATGGAATACCCCAGGTCACTGTCGCTGACCTGAAGGCTGGGAGCCCAAAGATATACGAGGAGATGGAGAGGCTTGCCGCGTTGACTGACCTCATCTATGTCCACGTTGATCTTGACATACTTGACCCCGATGATATCCCCGGCGCAGGGCTCCCCGTGGAGAACGGGCCGACGGCGGACGAGCTTGGTGAGGCTTTGGAGATTATGTTCAGGCATCCCAAGGCCGCGGGATACGGTATGGCTTCTTATCCTTGGAGCAGGGACATCGAAAGAAGGGGGTTGAGATCGGTGTACCGCCTCGTTGAAGGGGTAATCAAGGGAGTGAAAAGCAGGGCTTAAGGTCCCACCAAAAAAGGGAGGAATTGCCTATTATTGGGGTTAGATCACGAACTCTTCGCGCTCAACAGCCCTGTTTTTGACACCTATATTGGCGACTGGCAGTTTCATCCCACCGTGGAGCTCGGCCTCAGCTTCTCCTGCCCACAGCGCATCCGCCACCCTGCCGATGGCGTCTCCCTTCATGATGCCGCTTCCGCTTCCACAGCCCACGTAGATGACCCCGTTCTCACCGTAAATGACGGGGGTCTCGTCGAAGCTGTTGATGGAGTACTGACCCGCCCAGCTGTTCATGGGCCGGACGTCCTCGAACTCGCCGAAGTACATCACCAGTGCATGGTAGATGTTGTTGGTGTAATAGTCATCCTCTGCCTGGGGGTCCTCCTCCAGCTCAAACTTTCGTGGAATTGTGTCGGCGCAGCCCAGCCAGATACTTCCCTCGGTGAGCTCTGCCTTGAGGAATATCCCCGCGGTGGGCAGCACCATGAGGGGCAGCGCGTTCTCGTGGTTCAGGCCCACGGTTCTCATGACGGGGTCCAGCTTGGGCTCCTTGAAAGCGAAAAGCTGCCTCTTTTTTGGCCTCTGGAAACTGTCAAGGCCGACAGGGTCCATGAGTTGGTTTGCCCACACTCCACAGGCGACGACGGTTGTGTCCGCCAGTATCTCACCGTCTGAGGTCTTGGCGCCTGCGATCACCTTTTCCTGCCACACGAATGGCTCTCCGGGTATTCCCAGTTCCATCTCCGGTTTCACGATGAGCTCGGTGGCTTCCGTGTTGTACTTTACCTCGCCTCCCAGCTTCAGGAACTCGGCCTCGTATGCCCGTACAAGGGCATCGGCGTCGAGGCTGCCGCATTTCTTGCCGAATACCCCGTAGTCCACGTTCTTGAGTCCGAGTAGCTCTGCCTCTTCGTCGTCTCCGAAATCAGTCATCAATGTGGGTACTTTTACCTCGATCTCCTCCCTGGTGTATACCTCCAGCTCGACGCCTCTATCCTTTAACCCTTCAACCGCGGGGCGTATCTTCTCGTACTGCTCCTCGCTGAAAAGCCACAGGTAGCCGATGGACTCCATTTTCAGGTTGTAGCCCAGCTCGTTCTCCATGTGGAAGAAGAAATCTATGCTCGTGTCAGCGAGGAGGTAGTTTGTCTCGCTGGTGAAAATGTTCCTAAACCCGCCCTCGCTCTTGGCGCTGTTGCCCTGTCCGGGTCCGGCGTACTTGTCTATCACTAGTATTTTCTTGGACGGGACCCGTTTCTTCATATGATATGCCGTTGAGAGGCCCATTATTCCCGCCCCGATGATCAAGGTGTCACATTCCATACCGACAGAGTTTCGCTAGCAGATTTAATCTTAATTGTTGAGGAGCGGGTTATCTTCGATGACTGCCTGTACTTTCATCAATCCCCATGGTACCCGGCACTGCGTTTGGCTTAATACATGAATTATTGTTGATGCATCCGCTAAATGACTGAGTACGTTACGGGGCAGGAGCTGCTGAACAGGCACACGGCCGAGAGCCAGCTCTCCATGGGGAGCCCTGAGCTGGATCAACTGATAGGGGGTATCCAGCGTGGGCTGTTCTATTTCTTCTATGGCGAGAAGACCCTCATGGAGACGCTGTTCCAGCACATGACCACACAGGCCCTTGCAGCCAACGAGAAGGGAAAGCCAGTAGTGGTGTACATGCTCCTCGGCAACTACAGGAAGGAGCGCACCAACCTGGGGCTAGAGGAGCTGACCGAGTTGGTTGAGGACTCTGGGTTCCACATGTGGGAGGCACTGAAACGGGTGCAGATATTCACGGCAAGCTCCGCCGACCAGCAGGTTCTCCTCGTGGAGGGATTGATACGGCTCCTCATGGAGGAGAGCAACGTAAGCTTGGTGATCGTGAGGGGTATTTACAAGCTGGCCAAGGACGACCCGCGGATCAGGAACCGTCACGTGGTCTACGAGGAGGTCCAGGCATCCATCAATAGCCTGAGGAATATCTGCGCCGAGAAGCGGATACCCATAGTGGCGTCAGGCCGTATCAGCGAGGCGAAGACCAAGAGGAACCCCATGCCAGAGAGCAGCATGTTCCTGAGGCACTGCGCCAACATCATAATCTACCTTAGGGCTAGAAAAAAGGGTTCCAAGTACAACAGGGCGTTCCTCGTCGACCACCCCGTGAAGCCGTTGGGCTCAGTCGAGTATCATTACGTTGTTGATTTCAAGATGGGAAGGGAAACAAAGCCATTCAGGATGAGCTACCAGGAGCTGGTGGACAAGCTCAGGAGGGAGTTCCAGGACCCCCTTAGGAGCGAGAACAGGAGAACGGCCTTTGACCTGCTAATACAGGCATGGTCGGACGAGTTAGGGGCTATGAGCTACGCGGAGTCGTTCAAGATGCTTGACCTGATGCTCATGATCTCGACGCTGGAGAACAGGAGCATGCTGGAGAAGATGACGAGACAGCTTGAGACAGTGAACAGGAAGCTCAGCAGGCTTGAGGATGGGCACGTGTGAGGCACAGGGGCTGGCTGCTGGATCCCTATATCAGGGAAAGAAACGTGGTCTACTGGTTCAAGACCAATAAAGGTGAGGCCATCAAAGTCGAGGAAAGGCATAACCCGGTCATCGTGGCCAAGCCCAAACCCGGGTACACCATTGACAACCTGGTTTACCTCTTTGAGGAGCACCCCTTCGTGGTCTCTGCAAGCCCCGTTACGCGTTATACTTCAATCCACAGGGAGAAAAAGGCCCAGTACGTTGAGGTGAAGGTGGACATGGGCGATGACCTGGACGAGGTGGTCAGGTACGGTGAAAGGCTGCGTGAGGTCGAGGAGCTATTCAATATCGGCCTGATTCCCATCCAGTGGCACCTCATATATCAGGGCATCCAGCCCAGCGCCCTATGCGATTTCACTGAGGAAAAAGGTCGGTTGACATCTATCGAAAAGATCGATGACGGGGAAGCATTAGAACCACCGCCTTGGAAGACCATGGTATTGGGCATATCGGACGGCTACATGGTATCAAAGGTCCAGGTCACGGATGAACACGGTGAAACGGAGGTACTTGACGGGAGTGAGAGCGTTATACTCCAGCACCTCAACGAGGCGATACTGGAGTGGGACCCCGATATCATAGTAATGGATGATCCGCGTTCGGCCACCAGGCACCTGATGAGCAGGGCTAGAAGGAAGGACATCGATCTCAGGTTCGGTAGAGGGGGCGAGGGTTTCAGGGGCAGGATACTCCTTGGGTCCGGTAGCTACAACAGTATCGGGTTGGTGGGGTTAGTGGAGAGGGCGAGGTTCACCTACGCGCCTATCGGGGTCTCGGCGGACTGGGAGCCTGGAAAGACCATCGACAGCAGGCAGTGCGCCGAGGCGGTTAAGATGGATGTGGTGGTGCCCGGGATGAACGGCGGCTACGGGTTCAAGTCCAGCGCCTGGGACATGGTAAGGAGCGACAGGGGGGGCATGATTTTCAGCCCCAAGGCTGGTCTCCACGAGAACGTGGCAGCCCTCGACTTTGAGAGCATGTTCCCCAACATCATAATCCACAGGAACGTGAGCTACGAGACCGTAACCGAGGAGGGGATCGATACGTCAAAACCGGGCTTCATGGGGGGGTTCATGGGCGAGTTCCTCACAAGGCGGCTCAGGTTCAAACATGACAGGGAAAAGTACCCGAGGGACAGCGATGAGTGGATGTGGGCTCAGCAGAGGCAGGCGGCGTTGAAGCTCATGCTGGTGGTCGTGTACGGGTACAGCGGCTGCTACTCAAACAGGTTCGCCAACGTCAGGGTCTTCCAGGAGATCAACAGGGAGGCGAGGCGCTGTATGGTGCACGCATTGAGGATCGCCCAGGGGGACGGCTTCGATGTGATCTACGGACCGTTTGACTCCCTCTTCGTCAAGAAGAGGGACGCGTCAAGGAGGGATTACATCGAGCTGGGGAAACACATCACCGAGGAGACGCGCCTGCCCATGAACCTGGACCACCACTTCAAGTACTTGGTTCTCCTGACAAAGACAACTGACCCCATGGTGGTAACCGCCAACAGGTACTACGCGAAGCTCATGGATGGCGGTCTTTTCTACCGGGGAATCGAGCTGAGACGCCACGACACGCCGAAATACATCTACAAGATGCAGATCGAGATGTTGAACACTATGTTCAGGCATGAAACAGTGGAGCAGGTCAGGACGAGGGGCATGCAGGAGGCACACGACGTGGCGGCGAGGGCGATAACCAAGATCAGGCTCGGGAAAGTTGACCCCGTGGAGTTAATCATATCCAAGCGCCTCAGGAGGGAGGTCAATGAGTACAAATCAAGGCAACCACACATAGTCGCCGCGATGCTGGGCAACTCCACAAACATATCAGAGTACATTTTGTTGAACACGGAGAGCCCAAACCCGATGCTCAGGGTCATGCCGGCATCCTTGCTGGACGGCTCGCATAAGAGTTACGACAAGAAGAAGTACGCCTCGATGGTGAGGCGGGCTGCCTGGAACCTGCTGCGGTCATTCGTCCCCGACGAGAAGAGCATTGGGACCAGGCTCTATGAGAGGACTAGGCTGGACGCGTTCGCCTAGTTATTTTATACGTGAAAGCGTACTTCTCCGCTATGTCTGGTAACTGGTGGGACATCCTGCCCAGGGAAGCATACTCAAAGCTTGAGAAAGTTGAGACCAGTCAGCCATGGTACTCGGTCTACAAGATACAAGACTGGCTGTATTGCATCTACGAGGACGGACAGTACGACGAGGCGGTCATGTACCTCGTGATCGGTGAGAAGGAGGCAGTGGTCATAGACGGGGGAACTGGAATAGGGAGGCTTGATATGCTTGTGGAGGAACTCACCGACAAGCCTTACTACCTTGTCCTGACCCACACCCACAACGACCACATCGGCGGATGCAAACACTTCAACGATATAGCCCTCTGTGACTCACCTCAGGGATGGGAGAGCGCCGCCAAGGGGCTGGGCAAGGAAAAGATGTACGAGATCATCCAACCAGGCTACGTGTGGAAGGATTATCCTGAAGGTTTTAACCCTGAAAAATACTACACACCCCCCTACACGGTGACCCGTTGGCTCAAAGACGGAGATATCATAGACCTCGGGGGGAGAAAACTCGAAGTATTGTACACGCCGGGGCACAGCAACGACCACGTATGCCTACTGGACCGGGAGGCACGGTACCTGTTCACGGGGGATATCTACTACACAGGCGGGGTCACAAGCTACCTGCCATGGGGGAACCATGACCAGTTCATCGACAGTTGTAGGAGGCTCGTCGATCTAGCTCCCCACTACGATTGGTTGATGTCAGCTCACAACGAGCCTAACGTGGAGATGGAGCAGATGAAGGCAATGTATGAAGCAGCAGTAGCCATCAAGGAGGGGACTGCGACCGATTACAAGGAGAGCAGATCGGTGTCTGTCAACTATGATCTAAAGGTCAGGAGGTACCAGTTTGAGAGGTTCAGCCTGACGGTCAGAGACCCGTTATGACTGCCCAAGAGGCAGTGAGAAAAAGTGGGTAATTCCATTATCATTTCGTAAAAAATAGCCCCCATGCAATATTTTTTTTCGCGTTATGACCAGTGGTCGGAGCGAGAAAAGGTTTAGTGGACGACGCCTAGGCGGTTTAACTCGTCCCTGAGAACGTCGGCCGTGTTCTTAAAATCGGTTTGCTGTGAGACATACTCGTCGCCGCTGATGACCCCCTGTTTGAACTGGCTGTCCAGACCCGCGAGAGTTGACTCGATCTCGCTGACCCTCTGCCTCAGGTGGTCCGCGTAGTCACCGGAGTGCCCATCGTGGGTTTCAGTGGTGGGAGCCACGTCTGCCTGGACGACACCGTCGTTCATTCTAAGGATTCTGTCAGATATCCTCGCGATGCTGGGGTCGTGGGTGACCATGATGACTGTCTTGCCCATCTCCTGGTTTATCTTGCGCAGGTATTGTACTACTATTGCCGCGTTCTCTGTGTCAAGCTCTCCAGTGGGCTCGTCGGCCAAGACCAGCGGGGGGTCGTTGGCTAGCGCAGCCGCGAGAGCAACCCTCTGCTGCTCTCCACCGCTCAGCTCACCTGGTTTGTGGTCCCTCCTGTCGAGCAGGCCGACCACGCCCAGTAGCTCATCGACCCTATTTTTCCTCTCATCGGCTTTAACGCCGAGGGCCGCCATGGGTAACTCCACGTTCTCGGCTGCTGTGAGGGTTGGGATCAGGTTCATGTTCTGGAACACGTGACCTGCTGTCTCCCTCCTGAAGTTTACCAGATCACTGACGCTCATACCTGTGAGGTCGGTCTCGAAGACCTTGACGCTTCCGGCGGTGGCCTTGTCCAGCCCACCTATGATATTAAGCAAGGTGGACTTGCCGCTACCCGACACTCCTATGATGGAGATCATCTCGCCCTTTCGGACGTTCACGTTCAAGCCCCTGAGAGCCTGGACCTCGATGTTGCCTAGCTTGTATATCTTTATCAGATCTCTTACGATAACCGCGTTTCTTGTACTCAATTTTATTCCTCCAGTCTCAGATCCGGCTCCGCCGAGATCCTGTTTACGGCCACCACTATAGGTACAATGGTGGACAAGATTATTAGCCCAATGATTGCCCCCAGTTTCACTAATACGGTGGGGGGAAACACCACCCTGTAACTGAATATGAACCCGAGGGCATTGTTAAGCAGGTTCACTATACCGTACAGTGTTATGACGCCCACGGCGCTACCGAGGACAATGGCGAATATGTCCATGCCTAGGTGTTCTGTGAGCATTGTGATCGCCAGCTGGCGTGGGCTGTAGCCCCTGATGACCATGATGGTCAGTTCCTTCTTCCTGCTGCGGATCATCGTCGAAATTATAAGCACGATTCCAACAGAGGCAACCAGTCCCGCGAAGTATGTCCCAAGCACTTGTATCTGTTTGGGCCCTGATAGTATGATGTTGTCGAGAGCGTACCTCTGGTTGATCTCAGCTACGTCTACGCGTTGAACATCCGGGTCAACATCCTCCAGAACGATCTTCATAGCATCAACATCTACTCCGGGATCCAGATTGACTACTATCCTCCTCTGGTCGATATACCGCTCCTTGATCTGCTCCATGAATGTGTGGCTGACGTACATCATTGGGTTGCTTGGAATGTAATTATCCTCAGCGAACTTTCCGTAGAACCCAACTACCCTGACCTGATAGGTCCGGCCGGCAGTCTGAACGAGCATTGTGTTGTTCACGCTGAGTCCCAGCGCCTGTGCCGCCCCGTACTCGAGGAAGGCCCCGTTTTCGATGGCAGCCATGGCATCGAACATGTCAGGGTCGTGAGCAAAGTTCAATGGCATGTATGCGGTTTCCTCCCATACAAGGGGGTCTATGCCCCTTACCGGTATCACGCTTAGACTTGTATCTGGGGTGAAGAGAACCTCTATACTAGCCGATTGCACTCCGTCCACCTCGAGGACCTTTTCAAGCACCTGCTCAGACTCCTGCCCCTCAAAGAGCCAGACGGCAGCGTCCGCGCCCACCGCCGTGTTAACGGCGGAAACTAGGAAATCCTCGCTAGTGGCAACGTTCCCTATGACGGTGACGCTGTATCCCACGATTAGAGCTACCATGAAGGTCGAGGCCGCCGTTCGCTTCAGGTTCCTCCTGCTGCTAAGCGCGGATAGCTTTGATACGTCTCCGACAAACATTCCAGCGACCTTGGTGAGCAGGGAGTGGTACCATGGAGCGTACTGGATAAACAGTTTAGTGAATCCCCAGAATAGCAGGATTGGAGCAATAAAGCTCAGCAGATAGTCTGTGCCCCACCAAGTCGAGTAGACCAAGTTGATGACCAGGTTGCTAGTCGTTGGCCTAAACTGCTCAACGGTGATGGCAAAGTAGATCATCAGCGTCCTGTATGCACCGAGGGCTAGGGCTAGTAACGGCTCAAAGACAGAGAACCCATCCTCGTCCTCTGTGGCATGCTCCCTGAGAGCCTCCACCATGTTGATCTGTGACGCCCTCTGGGCTGGCCTGTAGAGCGACACCAGCGCCAGTATCAGGCTGAACGCAAATACTGTTCCAACGGTGATTGGCGAAATGGATGAAAGTATTTCGATGGGGCCAATGCCCCCGATAACAAACGGTAAGATGAGGCTGCTTCCAAACACCCCCACGAACCCAGCGAAAATCGCCACAATGAGCCCTTCGATTAGGAGCATGTAGAGGATCTGCCTGTGGTTCATGCCACGGGTTAAAAGAAGACCGATCTCCCTCTTCCTCATACCGAACATGACCTCTGTTATGGTCCTGTCTCTTAT
>JABXKY010000195.1 GCA_013619005.1 Candidatus Bathyarchaeota archaeon
ATTTACGGCATATTATTGCCAGTTCGGGACCCTACTTCCTCTGGACCTTCTCTAGTGCCCCAGCGATTATCAGGGGGAAGAGTGATGTAACCTCGCCGAAAATCGTCGCGGTCTTGTCCTGTAGCTGGCCCTCCCTGAGCTTGCCCCATGTGATTGATTCTCTTAGCGGTGCCCCGCTGAGGCTTCCGTCCTCCACCCTTGCGCTGCTGAGCTGGATCGCGGCGTCAAGTCCGTCCCTCAATGTGTGCATGTACTGGGTGTGATGTTTCGGCGTCCCCCCTCCCAGTATGATGGCGCCTGATTTCTCTGCGTCAAACACCATATCCGCCAGCAGGTCAAAGTCCCTGATGGGGTCGAAGACCAGTTTCTTGTTCTTTGCGTACATCCACAGCGGGATGCCCAGCATGCTGTCCAGGAACCCTGGGCTGAAAATGGGGATCTTCTGGTCGGCCGCGGCCTTAAGCACGGACTCTTCGTCCTCTATCCTTGAGCCAAGCTCGTACAGGAACTCATGGAACGTTATCCCGTCCCGCTTCTCCTCGGGGATATCGTCTATGAGGTTGCCCACGTAGCCCTCTATGTCAACAAAGGTGTCGTTCTCGATGAAGATATCGTAAGCCCTGTTGTAGCCTTCCTTGTAAAGCTGCTCGTCGTCAACGTTGACCATACCTTGGTAATGAGTCCTTCCCATGGCCTCCACCAAGTCGTGGATCATGTTGGCCCCGTTAGTCATCACCGCGTCGATGTAGCCGTCTCTAATCAGGTCCCTTAGTATTACCCTCATGCCACCTGGCACAAGTGGTCCAGATAATGTGATAAAAACAGTATAACTGGGGTCGCTGAACATCTCAGCGACGATGTCGACGGCCCTTCCGACCCGTCCCCCCTGCATAACGCCGGTGAGTTTCATCTCCTCTGCGAGTTCACCCACCGTCATGCCGGGGCGTAGCCGGACCTGATGGACCTTCTTCATTTGTGCGCCTTCAGTTCTTGACTCGCTGGATCTTGATACGATCCATGATGATCCAGTACTCGACTTCCTTGCCCGCCTCAAGTGCTCCGGCAATATCCTCGTCGGTTGGAATCTCGACATCCATCATATCATAGTTCTCAAGGTCCATTAACTGGACGTTGGCGGGGGTCATGCTTACAATCTGTCCGCTTCTCTTGTCTACCATGGGTACCTGGATGTTGGTATCTGTACTGGCAACGTAGCTCTGCTTCCTTCCATCGAATAGGCTGATTGCAGTGCACCTGAACTTTGCGCTTCCGTGTTTACCTGGCTTGCTCTTTGTGACCTGTGAGATCCTGCTTGGCTCACCGTTAATAATGGCGTAACTTCCTACCTTGAGCTCGCCAACCTTCGCCATTCTAAAAGACATTCATGTTCACCTAAGTTGAATTTAATCACATTGAGGGATTTAACGTATTAAAGGTAACGACTAGACACTCGTTTTCAGGTTTTTTTAGGGAAACAACGTCTTTTTTTCTTTATTTCCTAACGGACATCCTTGAGAATGACGGTGAAGGTCACTGAAGCAGAAAGCAGCCTAACCTCTGGATTGAACTCAAGTACTTCCCAGAAGAATGACCCAAAGTATCCCTTCAGGAACCTGCTCCACTTTATACCGAATGGGTGACTCATGTGGATCAGCTCAGTCCCTTCGCTCTCGTTTACGGAGGAGGAGAACCACCCGCTGTGCGTCCCAAGCACCTTTGTCAGGTACCATTTCGCAGCCTCATATGAGGGCTGCACCCCTCGTTTCAATAGTAGCTCAAAGGGTCGCTCCTTGCCTAAGGATGAACCGAGCTTCTCTATATTCTCCTCGTCCATGAACTGCAGGAAGCCCATCAAGGTCTGCGCCGACAGGACAATAGCACTCATGTTCTCAAAAAAACGATAGCTTTCCGCGTACCGGGTGAGATACTGGTCAAGGAGTGTATTAACGCTTACCCCCCTTTTTTTTGCCTCACTCTTTAGGATATCATCTATTCCCTCGTTTATTCTCATGGTTCTTGTGATGGATTTGTCTTTCCTGAAGGGAGGTTTAAAGTCCATAATCACAGTGGAACACAACTGAACACATATATCAAGGTTATTGAAAAGTGACCGACATTGTACACGGCACCTTTATTATAATTTCGTCAACTGTTATCGAGACCGGCACCTTAATGGTCTGAGGATATTACATGAAGTGCACAAACTGCGGAAGCGACAACCTTGTTATGGATTACAGCTCCGGTGAAGAGATCTGCGGAAGATGCGGACTCGTACTCCAGAACAATATACTAAACCTTGGACCAGAATGGAGGGCCTTCAACTCCCAGGAGAGAGAAAAAAGGGCCAGAACCGGGCTAGGATACAGTTACACATTATACGACAAGGGACTATCAACCATCTTCCGTCCAGACAGAGACGCCAACGGAAACAGGCTCAAGGACGAGACACGCATACAGATGACACGGCTACGCCGATTCGACAACCGCACAAAATTCGACGAGACAGCGCAACGCAACCTCAGCTCAGCCATGTCCGAGCTGGACAGGATCGCCACACAGTTACACATACCCAAGAACGTAAAGGAAAGATCAGCTCTCATATACAGAAAGGCCCTCAAGGCCGACCTACTTAGGGGACGCAGCATAGACGGCTTTGTTGCCGCAAGCCTCTACGCCGCATGTAGACACCTCAAGCTGCCAAGGCCACTCAAAGAGATAACGGCAATATCAACAAGGAACCACGCAGAAGTGGCGCGCACATACAGGCTACTAATCAAGGAACTCCACCTACGCATGCCAGTGGACGGACCCATAAAGTTCGTGCCAGGCATCGCATCAAAGCTAAACCTCAACACA
>JABXKY010000044.1 GCA_013619005.1 Candidatus Bathyarchaeota archaeon
AAGACAGCCATGGTACTCGATGCATGGATAAACGAGGTATCAGAAAGCGACCTGCTGGAGAGATACAACGTACAGCCAGGGGACAGGTACAGCGCAGTAAACAACGGGGAATGGCTCCTATACGCCACCCATGAACTAGCCAAGATACTGGGACTGACAGAGTTCAGAAGGGAGCTCTTCGCCCTCAGGACAAGGGTAAAACACGGCGTCTCCAAAAAGCTCCTGCCACTGGTTAGGCTCAAGGGAATAGGAAGGGTCAGGGCACAAGTCCTCTACAACTCTGGTTTCACAACACAGGCCAAGCTAAAACGGGCCAACCTGAGGCAGCTAACCTCGCTACCCCTCATAGGTCCGAGGCTCTCCAAGTCCATCAAAGAGCAGGTCGGGGGACTCGTGGACGAGGCTGAGTGGAAGCGACTAGACACCATAGTAGTCGAACAGAGCAGCCTCACCTCGTTCGTGGAAGAGGAGTACGAGGAAGAGCAGGACGACGACTAACAAGCACTCTTATAAAACAAGGATAATTTCAATTAATTATGCAAGTTGAGGAGAACCATGGATACATCCTCAGGGTGAGCTACGACGACTGGGTGAAACAGTATTCGAGCTCAAAAAATACTACTCTGGCATCATAAGGAACTGGAGGATGGGAACCCCCATACTCCTAGCCAAGAAAACACATGTAGGAGACAGCTTCCTCGGATACGGTATAACCGACAAGGTGGAGATGCTCTGGGAGATGAGCGCAGAGGAGGAACACTACTGCAAGGAGAACGGCTTGAAGGTAGCCATCACCTTCTAGCCCAGAATCAAGTTCGAGAACCCCGTGCCAATCAAGATGACGCCCCTAAAAGGCGACAAGAGGAAAGGAATGTTCCTCCACGTGGTCATCCTAACCGAGGACACCGTAGACAACATACTAGAGATAGCCGAGGAGTACACGCCAACCTAAACCCTAAAACAGGGAAAACCGCTTTCACCCGTATGGGGTACATCGCGGGCGTAGTGGACAAACACGGGGAGGACGCGTCCGAGAAGATACTGCGGATGCTCCAAGTCGCCAGCAGGACCGAGGCTCATTCCTACGGTATCGCAGACGGAAACAACTCGGAGAGCTTCCGCGGAGCCCCCGAGTTCACATCGATATCTGGGCCAACGTTAATCGGATCCAAGAACATCCACGCGGACGAGATCCCCAACCAACCGCTAAACCAGGGCAGTCAGAGTCTTGTTTTCAAGGGGATTCTTTACGACACGCTTGAGCCTGACACCCTGGAAGCCGCAAACACCCTAGTAGAGTCCCCGTTGAACGGGACCAGGAACCTGATAAATGAGAGAAAAGGTGCGTACGCAGTTGTAGCTGTAGAAGAAGCCCAGATCATCTGCGGTCTCGACCATATCGGAACTATCCCGCTCTACTACGGCGAGAACTCTGAGACGAAGGCAGTTGCATCCAACAGGAGGATGCTGGAAAGCATAGGGATAGAGGGCAGCCCAGTACCGCCGGGGACGCTTCTACGATTCACGGGGAAAACAACTGATCAACAGCGAATCAGGTCGCTGCTAAGACCCGCCACCATCGACGAAACCGAAAAAACAATCCTTGAACACCTCGACTTACTGTTCAGGGAAGCATCGGAGACACTGACCTCGAAGCTGAGAGGAGGAGCGGTTGCGTTCTCAGGGGGAGTTGACAGCACCCTGATCGCGAGTTACATGAGCGAGGCGGGAGCGCAGCTTGAACTGGTAACGACGGGAATGGAAAACAGGCCAGAGCTGGAGATCGCCAGAGAGGCTGCAGACCACCTAGACCTCCCCATACACCTCGAGGTTTTCACCATCGATGAAATCGAGGAACAGCTAAAAGACATCATTTACAGCGTCGAGGAGCCCAACCCCATGAAGATTGGGATAGCCTACCCATTTTACTGGACCTCCAAGAAGGCGCACTCCCTCGGCTACGAAACCGTTTACTCGGGTAACGGGGCAGACGAGGTGTTCGGGGGCTACAAAAAGTACCAGACGGCATACGTGGCGGGAGACGACGCAGGGGCGATGATGCACAAGGACACCGCTGACAGCTGGATCAACAACTTTCACAGGGACACAAAGACATGCACTGATCAGGGAACCAGGCTGATACTTCCCTTCACTCACCCGGATATAGTGGAATACGGACTCGGCTTACCCGTTCATCACAAATTAACGGGAAATGATGACGGGCTAAGGAAAATGATACTGAGGAAGCTAGCAAAGAAACAGGGAATCCCAGACAAGTTCTCGGACAGGCCCAAAAAGGCGGCCCAGTACAGCACAGGGGTCAATAACGCCCTAAGAAAGATAGCAAAAAGAAAAAACATGAAAGTGAGGGACCTGATCCTCTCACATTTCACTTAACAGAGGGAAATCTTTCCCATAGCAAGGTCATCGCAGAACTCGGCCAGATGGTCGAACTCGTAGGCGATGATCTCGTCGATCTGCTTGTTAACGGAGTTCAGCTCAACTCCATCCACGGGGATTATCTGTGCAGAGACCACGTTCGGCTCGTTGATTGGCTTACCGATTTGGCTTAGAAGCCACACGTAGATCTCCCTGACTCCTGTAACGTCCTCCGCGACCCTGTTGGCGATCCTGTAGCAAAGCGCGTTGTAGATCTTACCCACGTGGCTGACCGGGTTCTTGCCGGCCGCGGCCTCGCTGCTCATGGGCCTGTTCAATGGAATCACCCCCGCTACGTTGTTACCACGTCCAACCTGACCCGAGTCCCCGGCCTCGGCACTGGTACCTGTAACGGTTAAGTAGAGTCCATCGGTTCCCCTTCCTCTAACATCCAAGGCATTGATGTCTATGGT
>JABXKY010000297.1 GCA_013619005.1 Candidatus Bathyarchaeota archaeon
CCGTGCTCCTTGGCCCAGAGGTGGTTGCGTGTCGCCGCATCCCAGTAGCCCGGCGCGTCGCTGATCTCAAAGGCGCATTTATTGTTCCCGTACTTAAAGTCCAGCAGGTACAGGTCGATGAAGCCAGCCAGGAGCTTCGCCGACTCCAGGCTGTGGTAGCTGTTGCTGTTCCACACCGTGGCTATGCGCTCCTTGACGTTCCTGAAAGTCTCAAGCCAGTGCCACAGGTAAGGCGTGGGGTCGCCGCCAACCATGTTCAGGTTCCTGCAGCCAGCTTTCGCCAGCTCCCTCACCTGCGACGCCATCATCCCTGGGGGCAGAGACGTTCCGCCGCTGCCCCACTGGCTGATATCCCAGTTCTGGCAGTGGATGCACTTGATGCTGCAGCCCCCCGTGAACACTGTCCCCGAGGGCACCAGCTCGGGCTCCTCCCCCATGTGGGGAAAGGCGGAGAACATGGAGAAGTTTCTCCCAGCGCCGCAGTAGCCCCTCTCACCGTGGATCCTGTCAACTCCGCAGTCCCTCTCGCAGAAACTGCAGCCCCGCATGATCCTGTGGGCGATGAGTGTCTTGAGGGCAAGGAATGAGCGGACCTCCTGCTTTGGCTTCCTCTTGGTTCCCTCCTGTACCTCTCTGAAGCTACCCAGCATGGCATCGTGGACCTCCCACAGGCTCTCAGTGGAGTCCCCCCTTCCGTACCTGCACTCGTAGGAGTCGGTTATCATGAACTTGGGGTAAGCCCTCTTCCTGACCACATCGACGTACCGGGGGAGCGCCTCCCTGACCCCGGGGGAGTCAAGGACACCGTCGGCGCCTGGCCTACTTACCCACATCAATGAACAATCGGATACACCCATTTACAAGTATTCGGATGGGAACTGTTATACTCGGAATAGCCGATGAACCCATGATATGGAGTCAAGGTTCTTCGAGGAGACAGGGAACGGCGTCCGCTGCACCATCTGCCCCCACCTATGCGTTATCCAGGAGGGAAATAGGGGCGTCTGCAAGACCAAGGAAAACCAGGGCGGGAAGATCATCAGCCTAACCTACGGCAAACTATCATCCCTCGCCATTGACCCCATCGAGAAGAAGCCGCTAGCCCACTTCTACCCCGGCTCCAAGGCGTTGAGCATCAGCAGCATCGGCTGCAACTTCGCTTGCCCATGGTGCCAGAATAGCGGCCTCAGCACCAGCCTCATCGACAACGTGCACACACGTTTCATGCACCCCGAGGAGGTGGTGGAGATAGCCATGGCCCAGGACTGCGCCAGCATCGCGTACACCTACAACGAGCCCCTCATCAACCTCAACTACGTCGAGGACACGGCCAGGTTCGCCCGTGACAGTGAAATCAAGAACGTCCTTGTCACCAACGGGTTCACCCACTTGCCCAGCTTCAGGCAGGTGGTGAACGTAATAGACGCAGCAAACGTGGACTGGAAGAGCTGGGACGAGGAGTTCTACAGGAATCACTGCGGCGGCAACCTCCAGGACGTCATAGAGGCAACCCAGCTGATGCACGACAGCGGTGTCCACGTGGAGATCACCTTCCTCATCATCCCCCAGACCAACGACGGAGAGGACGAGATCAGGGGCATGTCCCAGTACATCAAGGAGAACCTGGGCCCAGACGTACCCCTACACCTCAGCAGGTTCCATCCTGCCCACAAGTTCCGGCACCTGCCCCCAACGCCCGTTGACACCCTCCTCAAGGCTAGGGAGATAGCCCAAGAGTCGGGGCTACGATACGTCTTCGTTGGAAACGTCCGGGGCGAGGGCTACGAGGACACGGTTTGCCCAAGCTGCGGCGAGCACGTGGTCAAGAGGAGCGGGTACGATATCACTGGGTGGTCCCTTGACGGGTCAAACAGGTGCACGAAATGCGGGGAGCCCATCCCCATAATTGGCAAACGCGAGTAATCCACTCCTAGCCAAAGTTTTATCACCTCAAGCTACCTTTTCCTTCCATAATTCTAGGTGAAATAAGATGAGTATCGAGAGAAAGGTAACGTACTGGGAGAAAGCGGGCAAGGAGCACACAGAGGCAACACTCAAGATAGCCAAAGAGGCCGCGAAGGAGAGGGGCATCGACACAGTCCTCATATCAAGCACAACGGGCTACACGGCCGAGATAGCCGTCGAGGTCTTCAAGGGAAGCGGGCTCAACCTCGTGGTGGTGACCCACGCAACGGGATACAGGACCAAGGGCGTCCAGATGATGCCCGACGAGACACGTGCCAAGCTCAAGGAGGCCGGCTGCAAGGTGGTAACATGCACCGACGTGCTGACAGGAGCCGTCGGCGCTGGGGTGGGCAGACAGAGGCCAGGAAAGACTGACCCCCAGGAGGGGAGGCTGCCGTGGATCGTGCCCCCGCCCAACGTCATCGTGGCCAACACACTGAGGATGTTCAGCCAGGGGGTCAAGGTGTGCCCCGAGATAGCCATGATGGCCGTTGACAGCAACGCCATAGAGTCGGGCAAGAAGGTGGTGGCCGTCGCCGGAAGCCACGCTGGCGCGGACACGGCCATGGTCCTGGAGGCCGCCGAGTCAAGCAGGATCAGGGACGTCAAGCTCCACGAGATCCTGTGCAAGCCCCTCTAACCCTTTTTTCATTACTGTTTTAGGCACCTTCCCCCTATTCTTTTGTATGAAGATTGATTACGGGGTCCAGATAGAGCCCCAGTTCGGTTACACATACCCAATGATCAAGGAGGCGGCGCTGGCCGCCGAGATGCACGGCTTCGAGAGCCTATGGGCATCAGACCACTTTATGATCAGGCCAGAGGCACAGGACGTCAACTGCTTGGAGGCATGGATGGTACTGGCCGCGGT
>JABXKY010000104.1 GCA_013619005.1 Candidatus Bathyarchaeota archaeon
TTCATTTTGTAATGTATACGTTAAAAAGATATTTAATATTTGAATAATTATAATACAAGCCGTTAATTGCCATGTAAAACTTGATTAGTATTCCATATTTATTGCTACAGAAAGCCCTATTAACCCGGTATCGCTAGTGATATGCAGAGGGATGTTTGACATCTTCCTAGTACGGTTGATGATGCTCATCGGGATAATGTTCCTGGTGGCGTCTGTTTTCGTAGGTGTATCAGTGGTAGTACAGTTCGCTTTCTTCCTGATCTTCCTACCCATTAGAATACTACTCTGGATGATAGGCTTGATCTTCTGATCTTCTAGCGTCCACGCCATCAACCTAAAGGGGGTTGGTAAATTGTAGTCCCCTTTTTTTTATCATTCTTTATATACAATCAGAGTAAATGACCAAGGAACGATTTGATTGAGATATTTGGACTGCTGGTGGCGTTCATCGGGATTTTCGTTCTGAGGGCCAAGAATATCGATTTCTATGTCGCCATCACATTGGCGGCGCTGATCATCGGACTTACATCCGGGGCCCCCATCAGTATCCTGTTCGATGTATTGATCCAGACCCTCACGGCGTACAATACTTGGAACCTAGTGTCCGCTGTGGCACTCATCACGGTGCTGGGCTACGCGCTTAAAGAGACCGGGCTCATGGTGAGTTTCATCGAGGGGCTCAGCAATATCCTACCGGGGAACATACTGCTGGCGACTATCCCTGCCCTGTTCGGCTTTCTATCGATGCCGGGAGGCGCATTGATGTCCGCCCCATTCATCGAGCCAGAGGCAAAGAAGCTGGGGCTGAGACAGGAGCACAAGACATACTACAACGTCTGGTTCAGACACTTGCTGTACTGGGTCAACCCCATCACATCTTCAACCATCATGGCAGTGACCCTCTCAGGTATCCCCATCACCACCTGGCTGAGGGTGCAGTCCCCCTTGTTCTTCGTCATGACGGCCATCGGTTTCATCGCCAGCAGGGGCTTCATCGAGACCCCCAAGAAGAACGGTGGCATCGATGGCTTGACCATGGAGAGCATGAAGGGCGGAATCCCCATCGTCATCACCGTCGCGTTGACCCTCATCGGGGCCCCAATCTGGGCGTCGTTGGCGGCAGGGATTCTAGTCGCAATGTTTCTGGGGCGGGTCAAGCCTGACAAGGCGGTGGAGATAGTGAGGAACGGCATCCGCTGGGACCTGGTGCTAGCGATAATATCAATGCTCTACCTGAGGGACATGATAGCCTCATCGGGCTCCGTGGTCAAGCTCTTTGAGGCAGTCATCTCATCGGGGATACCCGTCATTGCTATAGCTATCGTGATCCCCATGTTCATAGGGGCCATCTCGGGCTCCCCCGCAATGGGGGTCGGGATCGCCTTTCCCATCCTGCTCCCCCTCTTTGGAGAGACCAACATCCACCTAACCAGCATCGTTTTCCTCGGAATTACATGCACATACATCACGTCCCCCCTCCACCTGTGCCTGGTGCTAACGAATAATTACTTCAAGTCGGACCTCAACAAGGTGATAAAATACCTAGCTCCCAGCTGCCTCGCCCTGTACTTGATCGGCTTGGCTTACCACCTCTTCCTTTACAGCCTATAGTATTGACTATACCCATGCAAAATAATTATCCGGAAATGGCAGTAGGGGTAGTATTGACTACTCCCTGATAGGATCACACTCCAGCGCCACCCGTTAGGTATAGTATTGACTGCAGTGGGTCTGGATTCCCTGATAGTATTCATTTACCCCTGCCCCGTTATCTTGGATGATAACATTGGGGGTCCTCCTAACACCTATCATACTCAGGAAGGAGCTGGAGCTCGATGACCTCCGGGGCAAGAGCTTCGCGGTGGACGGGTACATCGTGCTACACGAGTTCCTGGCGTTGATCAGGGACAGGACCGGGACCCCCCTTAAGGATAGGGACGGGAACGTAACCAGCCACCTCGTGGGGCTGGCCTTCAGGACCACTAGGCTGATCTCGGAATACGGGATGAGCCTTGTCTTCGTTTTCGACGGGAAGCCGCCCTCCTTGAAGATGAGGGAGATCGAGAGGAGGCGCAAGGGGAGGAGGAAGGCCGAGGAAGAGTACCGTGAGGCTGTTGAGCTGGGTGATCTTCCCACCGCATTTTCGAAGGCCGTCATGACGGGCGGGTTGACGAGGGGCCTCGTGGACGACGCCAAACGTCTCCTTGACCTTCTGGGCATCCCCTGGGTTCAGGCGCCCAGCGAGGGCGAAGCCCAGGCGGCGTACATGGCGAGACAGGGCCACGTCTGGGCATCAAACAGCAAGGACTATGACTCCCTTCTCTTCGGGGCCCCGCGACTGGTCAGGTTTCTCTCCATCAACGGCCGTGAGTGGCTTCCCAGCAAGGGCAAGGCCAGGCGGGTCTACCCCGAGCTCATCGAACTGGAAAAGTTTCTGGGCCACCTTGGCATCAACCGCGAGCAGCTCATCGACCTCGGCATCATGGTGGGAACCGATTTCAACGACGGGATAAAGGGCGTCGGGCCAAAGACGGCCTTGAAACTTGTCCGTGAGCACGAGAGA
This sequence comes from Candidatus Bathyarchaeota archaeon, assembly GCA_013619005.1. Classification (GTDB taxonomy): domain Archaea; phylum Thermoproteota; class Bathyarchaeia; order TCS64; family TCS64; genus RBG-16-57-9. Next base: position 2,564 of record JABXKY010000104.1, read on the forward strand.
TTAGAGGACATGCCCTCGGATATCCGTGATAGGCTCCCTGATACCGTGGACCAGATACGTGAGCTGTACCTTAAGCCTGATGTAACCGACGATTACAGCGTCCAGCAGGGGGTCTTACGGGAAGAGGAGTTGGAAGCCTTCCTAGTGGGCGAGAAGAATTTCTCCGTTAAACGTGTTCAGACAATCAACAATAGGATGAGGAGCAGGGCTGCACAGAAATCCCTCAACGAGTTCTTCGGAGGCAGAGGATGAC
>JABXKY010000024.1 GCA_013619005.1 Candidatus Bathyarchaeota archaeon
ACGCATGACACGAATAGGCCCGTCCTCTTCTCACGCAGCGCCTCTTGGTGTTTCTTGAGAAAGTTCAATGCCGTGTTCTTCCATCTTCCAATCTGGATCCCACTTCCTATCAGAACCACATCGTACTCGTCTAAACTTGACGGGGCTTTCGCTGCGTCATAGAGATCAACAGCGTGGCCTTTCTCCTTGATGACCTCCACCATATACTCGGAGATCTCCTTCGTCGAGCCGAACCTGGACCCGTACGTGACTAGGACATTCGTCATGAGGGAGATGAATCGTTTATGCATTTTAACGGTTGTTCAGAATCAGTTCAAAAACTTTACCTAATTAGCCGTGGTCACGCGCAGGAAGCCCATGAATACATATTGAACCTAGTCAGCTCTACAGAGTATAGGTGAACGATTTGAACGAGTTACCGTACTACAGGATCCCCGAGCCGCCCAAGAGCATGACCGCAACTACAGTCCTGCTCAGGCTTATGGATGGGCTTGGTTTCAGGTATAGGTGGGCAACAGAGGGACTCAAAGCTAAGGACTTGGAGTTCCAGCCATGCAGCACCAGCATGAGGGTCTGGGAGCTGCTTGCCCACATCCATAGACTGCTAATTGTCTCAGAGGAATTCATCACAGGGAATGAGCCAGAGAAAGTAACACCTGTGAGCCTTGACGAGAGGAGAAAGAAGACCCTTGACGCCGTTGTGAGGATCAGGGAGGCACTCCTAGAGCTGGACGATGAATACCTTGAGAACAGGATGTACAGCCCCCCGTGGGACGAGAGGGAGTTCCCCATCTGGAACCTCATCAACGGCCCCCTTAGCGACGCGTTGACCCACGTCGGTCAGATCGCCTCGTGGAGGAGGATAAACGACAACCCCATCCTAGGGGCGAGGGTGTTCCACGGGGAGCCACCCCAGGAATAACAATCTCCAAGGATTTATCCGCGGTTACGCCCACTACGTGTTCTCATAGGTGAGGTTTTGATCTCTGACGCAGTTATCGGCATAATCATCCAGATGGGGATGGTGGTGCTTCTCTGCATCGGGTTCACCTTCACGTACCAGATTGAGGGCTTCCCCAATTTTGCCCACATCGGGTTCACCCTAATAGGGACAACTATAACGTTCACCATGACCAAGCTGATGGGCATCAACCCATACCTGTCCTGGCCCGTCTCCATGACCTTATGCGGTCTACTCGGTGTGACCTTCTACGTCTTCCTTGTAAACCCCATCAAGAGGAGGAGGGACGGAAACATCACATTGACGCTTGCATTCTACGCAGTGTCCATAGTGCTTGAGACAGTTGTAGGTGTCTACAGCTACTGGATAGTGACCAGCATGCACGAGACGACCAGGGGATTCGTACTGAAAAAGTACGATTTCACCTTTTTAGACATCCCAGGCGTCGCGATAATGACCCCCTTAGCCAGCATTCTTCTAGTCACCATCCTCTACTACATCCTATCCTGGACGAGGTTCGGGCTGGCCATCAGGGCTGTAGCGGAGAACGAGGACCTAAGCGCGGTGTTCGGGGTCAACACCGGGCGGATACACATGACATCATGGTTCATCGTGGGGGCCCTGGCGGGGTTAGCCGGATCAATAATCCCTCTCTGGACATCACTGAGAGGCAGCTTCGGTGGCGAGATGCTTGTGACTGTGATGGCTGGTAGCATCATTGGCGGCTTGGACAGCATCTCCGGTGCCGTGATCGGTGGCGTGTTGATTACTCTGTTCCAGAAAGGGTTTACTTTCGCTCTGATGAACGTTGAGAGCCATGGACAGCCATTGCTCATCAACTTCAGCATACTTATCCTAGGGTTTAGCAAGCTCATCCCAATTATTTTCATCGTCGTAATACTGATGCTGATGCCGGATGGGATAACCGGATACGTTAAGAGTAAAAAGTGGGTCAGACGTTGAGCCTTGTCTCCAGGTATGCTTCCTTGATCTCCACCATTCTCCTGCTCAGGAGCTTTATGGCCCCCTGCTCGTCCTCGGCCCTTGCCATGCCATGGTATGCCTTGGACTGTTGTAACACCTGTGCGTAGAAGCTGCCGCAGAGGAAAAGGAGAATGTTGTCGATGTTGTCCTCGTATCCCAGCTCACCCAGAATCCTCTTCAATGTGGGCTCGGATAGGTGGGGCTTGTTGATGTTCAGGTCGATTATCTTCTCCAGCCATTCCTGGATCCGTCCATCAAGATCAGACATAATGGTCAATGTATGTTAAAGGGAGTGTAAAAACAAGACGGTCAACAAAAAGTGGAATCTTTTTCAATAAAGACAACAATAGGTAAGTGAGGGTCTGGAGATGGCTGAAAGCGTAACACTAGATGAGACCGATATTCAAATTTTAGAGATTCTGCAAGAGAACTGCAAACTTAACTTCACCCAGATTGGGAACGAGCTTGGCATACCAGAGTCCACGATCAGGTACAGGATTGAGAGGCTGGAGAAGAGACGCATCATCAACGGGTACGTCGCGTTGATCAACCCCAGAAAGGTCGGCCTCACCATTACCGCCATCATGATGATAAAGATCAACCCACAGATGATTAAGGAGATATCCCCGAAGCTAGCCAGTTTCAAGGAGCTCAGGCACCTGTTCAGATCCACTGGGCAGTACGATATGATATCGGTTGTCAATGCGAGGGATATCGGACACCTAAACGACGTGATGGGTGAGATCAAGCAGATTGAAGGGATTCACGAGCTCATCGTTGAAGTTGCTACAGAGCTGGTTAAGGTGGACCCAAAGTTCTCGTTACGCTAGCTACAATATTTATTTCATTCATTTACTATTCCAG
>JABXKY010000369.1 GCA_013619005.1 Candidatus Bathyarchaeota archaeon
AGTACGGGGACGATTGCTGCACCTCCAATACCAGCAGCCAATGCGTAGATGCCCATTGCACGGCTTCGCTTTTTGATGAACCAGTGAGTGATCATTGTAGTCATAGCGTGAGTGAACCCCGTGTTATGGCCGATTGATAGAACCCCGCCGTAAACCAGGTAGAGCATAAAAACGCTGTCAACCCGGGTCATGAGGATAAAGCCTAACCCTGTGAACATGACTCCGAAGAGCAACAGTTTTTTCGCTCCATATTTCTGGATGAGCCACCCAATTATCGGGCCCTCTATCCCGCCTTCAAGTCGGCTTAAACTAAAAGCACCTGATGTTACTGCGCTACTCCACCCGTACTCGGAGATCATCGGGGTATAGAAGACGCTGAATCCGTAGAAATACTCACCAGCCCCCATTGCATGAAGAATGACTGTAGAGAGTAGTACCCAGTACCCATAATATACACTGGATATTTTTTCTTTCAACGCCCCAATTGTAGCCATCAGAAATCTCTTCTTGGAGACATCAGTCACGTATTTATCTTTACTTGCCGCAGCGTAAAAAATGGGTATTTGAGAAGGGCGTAAAATATTTGAGTTTTAACAATGTATTTGGGTTGATTGTAAAATGAAGATGCCGCTTGATGATATAAGGGTCTTAGACTTGACCCATGTCTGGTTTGGTCCATGGTGTACGATGATGATGGCCGATATGGGAGCCGAAGTAATCAGAGTCGAGCCACCTTGGGGAGCCATAGACAGGATGGCCGAGGGGGCTCTCTTCGGAGGAGCCAGCTATACGTTCCATCATCTAAACATAAACAAGAAAGATCTAACCCTCAACCTGAAGACTCCTGAGGGAAAGAAAGTCTTCTTAGAACTAGTAAAGAAATCCGATATCGTTGTCCAAAACTTCAGTCCAGGCACAATGGAGAAACTAGGTTTAGAATACGAAGTATTGAAAGAAGTGAAGCCAGACATCATATACGCAGCCCTCTCCGGTTTCGGACAATACGGCCCATATACAAGTAGGCGAAGCTTTGCCGCGATAGCTGAAGCGATGAGTGGTCATACTAGACTTACTGGAGAGCGCAGTGATCCTGATGGTCCTCCTATTGAGATGGCGCAAGCTTATGGTGATCTTGGCCCAGGAACCATGGCAAGCATGGCAATCCTCGCCGCTCTCCGACACAGAGATAGAACGGGAGTAGGTCAGATGATTGATGTGGCTCAATTGGACTGCATGGTTGCCTATAATACCGCTATTACTGGGTATCTTCTGTCTGGAATGATGCCAGTTGATCTTAGGAAGAAATACCCACGTGGCAGAGGTGTGGGGGGTTTGATTAATACCAAGGATGGGGGTTGGATACGGCTTGCCGCTTTCGGTCCAAGAGCAATGGATAGAATGGTTCAACATTTGGGAGTTGAACTTGATGACATTTCCAAAGAGATGATTGAGGAAATGGTATCTGATTTGACTCGAGAGGAGGCTGTGAAACTTTTTACCGGTATGGGGTTACCATGTGCGCCTGTCTACCATGTGGATGAGACAGTAGAGGATCCCCATGTTATTGAGAGAGATATGTTTGTTGAGTTGGAGCATCCTAAAGCGGGGAAGATAAAGCTCATCAATTTCCCGGTAAAGTTTAGCGAGACACAACCAGTACTGAAAACTCCAGCACCGTTGCTTGGCCAACATAATAAGGAGATTCTTTCTGAGCTCATGGGGTATGATGATGAGAAGATACAGGATTTAATGAAGAAAGGAGTTATCTCGTATTCAGCTAAATGATGTTTAAAACTTACGCAATAGTATACGTCACCGCTTTTCAAAACTGAAAATCAGTCGACCAAACTTTCTCAATGCGCGCGCGCTTCGAGGGTTTATTTTGGAGTAGCGCGAGCCTCTCGCTCTTGCTGCTTCTCTACAACGCTCTTTAATATTTTTAAACACCTCTCCTTATCATACCCCTTCTCCGAGTAATGCTCTTTGAGGGATTGGTATGTGCTGAAACATCGAGAGCACAGCCAGACTCCTCGCCGCAGGTCAACGCCATGCCGAATCTCGGTTTCAGCCCCGCAGATATCGCAAAACATAACGTCCCCCATGGAAACCCCATTGAAGCCTCAAAGTTAAAGAGTTTCCACTTGCGCGCGCAATGGTTTGATAGGATTGTAACATTATGATACACGATCATCCAATAAGCTATCGTAAAAGATGCGCGTGCTTTAATCGAAAAAATGATAAAATTTAGATTATCGCGCGCATTAGACTGAGATATTATGGTTAGAGACACCAAATCCGAGATATTTCAGATAACGAACTGTCCAAAGCCAAAAGGTGAAGGAAATCACCACGAAGGAATAGACGCTCTTCTACAGTTAATGGCCAATCATGGCCAAAAATTCTACAAAACAGACAAAGACACAGATCTTGGTGGACCCAAAGGTCTCATCGAATGCTACGACGTAGTACTAGTAAAAGTAAACGCTCAATGGAAGTACCGAGGATGCACCAATTCTGACGTTGTAAGAGGCCTCATACAGAGAATACTATCGCACCCTGATGGCTTCACTGGAGAGATAGTCATATTCGAGAACGGGCAGGGAGGAGGAAGCCTGGACTGCGATACCATGTGGGGTAGACAATACACGGACACAGGAGTACATGCAAACGCAGAGGATGAGAGTCACTCTTTCTCATATTTAGTGAACCAAGTTTTCTCAGATGATAGGGTTTCCATGTACCTTCTCGATCCGGTGCGTGAAACGTTCATCGACAAGGACGACCATACATCTAATGGATATAGGAG
>JABXKY010000284.1 GCA_013619005.1 Candidatus Bathyarchaeota archaeon
GTCCAGCAATAAAGAGAAAGCTCATCGGCGACAAAACGAAGCCTACGTGCTGTAACATAGTTATCTACACATGTTGCGAGTGTTCCTCGTAGGTACAGTCCAGGGGTTCCTAGCTTAGCTAATTCTGTAACGATCTTTCCTTCCAGTTCTTGATAATCTATAACCTCTTCTCGCATCATCACGCATCAAATAGAATTATGGTGATGTGAGGATAAAATCATCGATTACGCGTGTTTTGTTATAGTTTTGTAGCGCGGGCTGCATTTTTTATAATACGGAAATCCTTCACAGTGTGATTATTATGGGCTCAATATACGCCGACATGGTTCTGCTGAACGGCAAGATCATCACAGTGGACCCCGATGACAGCATAGTCGAGGCCGTCGCGGTCCTGGGAAACAAGATAGTTGCAGTTGGGTCAAACGAGGAGGTGAAAGAGTTCACAGGCCCCGAGACAAAGGTGATTAACCTGGGGGGAAAGACAGCTATGCCTGGCATCATCGACAGCCACACTCACCCAACAGGGATCGCTGAGGGGTACCTCAAGGTGAACTGCAGGGCGCCGCCCGTAAGGAACATCAAAGACCTCCAGGACATGGTAGCGGCAAAGGTCAAGGAACTTGGACCCGGTGCGTGGGTCCTGGGAACCGCCTACAACGACTCCAAGCTGGAGGAGAGGCGGCAGATGACACGGTGGGAGCTGGATGTCGTCGCCCCGGAGAACCCTGTCATGTTAACATCCGATACCGGGCACCAGTGCATCGTCAACAGCCTTGCCCTTGAGATAGCCGGCATCACCAAGGACTCGCCTGACCCTCCTGGCGGCGAGTACGACAGGGACGACAACGGCGAGCCCACTGGTCTCATATACGAGGTGGCCCAGGGCGAGATCAGGAAGCATATCCCTCCTTACACCGTGGCGGAGATCAGGGAGTCCTACAAAAACGTCGTGGATCAGTTCAGCAAGTGGGGCGTCACGTCCACCCACAACGCCAGCGCCAGAAGAACGGGCATCAGGGCTTACAAGCAGCTGCTGGACCAGGGCGTCAGGCAGGTCCGTATGAGGCTCATGGTGAGCGTCAACAGCGACAATCCCGGTGACGTTGTGGATGCCCTGGAGTTGGCGGGGATTGAGTCAGGGTTCGGTGACGAATGGCTTCAGGTAATGTCAACAAAGATCATGGGCGACGGCTCAGGTGCGGGGGGAACCGCGGGGGTTTACACGCCTCAGCACAGGGGGACCATGGGTCTCGGGATAATGATGACCGATGAGGCGGAGATAGAGAGACTGGTGCACCAATCACATGACGCAGGGCTCAGGGTTAGCATTCACAGCATCGGGGACAGGGGCGTGGACGTGGCGCTTGACGCCATCAAGAAGGCCCAGAAACGGAACCCGATACCCAATATGAGGCACAGGCTTGAACACAACAGCGTTTGCACGCCCAAACAGCTCAAGAGGATCAAGGAACTGGGGGTCACACCCAGCAGCAGCATCGGGTACATGTACGGCCTCGGCGACCAGTACGCCGAGAACTTCGGCGAGGATCGGAGCAGGTGGCTGCACCCCCACAGGACCATGAAGGAGATGGGCATAATAGCTGGGGGCAACAGCGACTGCCCCGTCACCTACTACAGCCCCTTCGTACAGATGTACGCCGCCGTGACCAGAAAATCCAGTAGCGGGCAGGTCGTCGGACCCGAGGAGGCCATTGATGTCATGGATACCATACGGGTCTACACTTGGAACGGAGCCTACTTGAGCAAGGAGGAGGACAAGCTGGGAAGTATCGAGCCGGGAAAATTGGCGGACATGATAGTATTGGACAGGGACATCCTGACCATCGACCTGGATGACCTGCTCAATGTCCAGGTGCTAACAACCATGGTGGACGGTAAGATCGTCTATGAGGCCGATTAAGACTCGTAAAGACCCATCGCGCGCGCGGATAGTTTTGTGAAAAAGGGTTCCATTAAGCGATAAGGATGGGCGAGGTTGCGGGCGGACTAGGTGCTGTTGACGCGCGGGATAATCGCATCGGTGGTGATGTTGAGGCCAAGCTCCTTCAGCGGCTGCTCGCAGCCGGGGTCCATTATGTGGGTGCTATGCCACTCGCAGTTCTTTAGAGCTGGAAGCTCGTCGAGGCACTCCGCCGCGTTGGGGTTGAACACCGCGCTCACGGCGAGGGCGTCAAGCACCTCCCTTACGTCAAGGGAGACATCGCTTAGACCCATGCTTATCTTGAGCTTCCTGATGCTCTCGATGATGATGGGGGAGAGCACATCAATCTCGTCTGGGACGCCTGAAAGAAATTTTACCGCGTTTAGCAGCGCGGCTGATTCGCTGTGCAGGATAGGGCTACGTTTACCGGTTACGATGACCGGTTTATTATTCATCCAGATCTCGATGGCGGCACCGGAGTACAGGCCGTTGCTTCCCTTGTCCTCGGCTTCCTTGGATATCTCCATTGCCTTGTTGGCCGCGGTAGCCACATCCCTGTCCTCAGGCTTGACACCCACCCGTTCCATGATCTTTTCCATGCGCTCCATGGTGTCAAATGTGGTGTTGCCCTCCACGTACTCCCTCTTGTACTGGTAGTAGCGGCGGAGGACCTCCTGCCTGCTGGCAACCTGGATAACATCATCGTCAATGATGCCCTGGTTTGCCATGTTGACGCCCATATCGGTGGGGGACTTTATTTCAGTCATTGGATCCCCATCTGGAACCATCCTCTCGATGATGCGCTCCATGATTACAAAGTTCTCAACGTCCCTGTTGTAGTTAGTTGACTCCTCGCCGTAGGCCTTCAGGTGCCAGGGGTCAACACAGTTATAGTCGCCGAGGTCAGCGGTCGCCGCCTCGTAGGCTATGTTCACTGGGTGCTCAACGGGCAGGTCCCATATGGGGAAGGTCTCGAACTTTGCGAAGCCGCTCATGATGCCCCGTTTCCTGTCCTGGTAGACCTGGCTCATGGCAAAGCTCATCTTGCCGCTGTTGGGGCCAGGGGCGGTAACGACGATGATCTTCTTCTCGGTGGGCACCCACTCGGGTTTGCCGTAACCCTCGTCGCTGACGACCAGGTCGATGTCCTCAAGGTAGTTAGGTATCTCGTAGGCGATGAAGACCCTGATACCCCTGTTTTCGAGGCGCTGCTTGAATTTGAGCGCGGATTGCTCTCCGTTGAACCTGTTGATGATAACTGCGGAGACGGCGAGACCCAGCTCGCCGAGGTCGTTGATATCCTTGAGGATCTGGTCCTCATAGGTTAGCCCGAAGTCCCTTCTGACCTTCCTGCGATCGATGTCCTTTGCGCTGATGCAGTGGATGATCTCAAGGTCGTCCCCTAATTTTTTGAGCATCTTGATCTTGGTGTCAACCTGGAACCCTGGAAGTACCCTGGATGCGTGGTTGTCGAAGCGTAGCTTTCCGCCGAACTCCAGGTATAGCTTGTCGAAAAGGGCCACCCTCTCTATGATGCGCTTGACCTGTGCATCAAGGTATTTCTGTGTGTCAAATCCAATCTTCTTCACGTTGTGTTCCTCTTCAATACCGCTATCTAGCCTTGATTGTTTATAGATAATATTCGAAATCAGGGCATGGGTGGCGTATAAAATCTTCGAATTAAGAAATTAAGCTTGGAGAACTCATAACTTTTGGTTTTTCAACCCCCATTAACTCTAAAATGGTGGGTGAGACACTGCTCAACCCCTCATTTTTCCTCAGTTTAACCGATCTAAGGTCTGATTTGTCGGATATGAGAATGAAAGGCACCGGGTTTAACCCGTGTGAGGGGTTCACCGAGCCATCGGGATACAACATCGCCTCAACATTACCGTGGTCACCTGTGACGAGGATCGTGTATCCGTGTCTTAGTCCCGTATCAACGACACGCCCAAGACATCGGTCGATCACCGCGGCCGCTTTGATGCCAGCCCGCAGATCCGCGCTGTGCCCAACGAGATCCCCGTTAGCGTAATTTACCAGTATGAAATCGTATTTTTCTCCCTCGATCTCAGGGATCAACGCATCAGTGATGGCTGAGGCGCTCATCTCGGGCATATCGGCGTAGCTTGGAACCTTTTGGCTGGGAACCAAGATTCTCTCCTCCCCAGGGTTGGGCTCCTCGATCTGGCTGTTGAAGAAGAACGTGACGTGGGCGTACTTCTCCGTCTCGGCGATCCTCAGTTGCCTTAAACCGTTCCTGCTCAATGTGATCCCAAGGTTGTCGGTTACCTGGGCCTGGGGAAAAACAACGGGGAGGTCTAAGTTATTGTCGTATACGCTCATGCAGACATAACGAATGTCGGGGAGCACTCGCTCGAAACCCGTGAAATCTGGCTGCGTCATGGCGTATGTGATCTGCCTCGCCCTGTCGCTCCTAAAGTTCCACATGATGAAGGCATCACCATCCCGTACGGTGGCTACCGGATCACCGTTTTCCGTCAGCGTTACGGGGTCAACATAATAATCAGTGAGATCCGGTTTCTCTTCATACTGGTGATCAAGCGCATCAAATGGGTCCGTTTCAATTCGCCCCTTCCCTTGGGTCAACAGATCATAAGCTACTTCGGTTCGATCCCAGTTGGTATCCCGGTCCATGGCGTAGTATCTGCCAACAATTGATGCGATCTTTCCAACGCCTTTCGCATTGATTACCTCATTTAGCTCAGCTATGAATCCCTTGGCGCTCCTCTCTGGTACGTCCCTGCCATCGAGGAAGCAGTGGATGAAAACATCATTGAGACCATTTCTCCTCGCCAGCTCAAGTAATGCGTATAGGTGCTCCGTTGTTCCATGGATGCCCTGGTCACTGAGTAACCCGCCGAGGTGTAAACGACCGCCTGTTTTTCTCAGGTACCCGACTGTATCTTTGAACTCTTTTTTCTCGTAAAAGCTCCCATCCACGATGGCCCTGTTGATCTCCTCAAGGGGCTGCCATACGACGCGGCCAGCCCCCATGGTAAGGTGACCAGGCTCGCTGCCTCCCTGGGTTCCCTCAGGGACACCCACGACGTTTCCTGTGCACTTTAAGGTGGTCCACGGGTACTCCCTCATGTACATATCATCGTTGGGAGTGTCCGCTAGGTATGCGGCGTTGCCCTCCTTCTCCTCGGAGTACCCCCACCCGTCCCTAACTACTAGTATGACGCGTCGATGAGCCATCAAGTTGATGTGACGCGTCCGTGTTTAAAACCTGCCCGTCAGCGGCCTGAACGGTTGAATAATATGGAGATTAAGCTGATCAGGATGAGCAGCGGGCTCGTGGCGAAGTAGAAGCCGTCTCGCCTGTAAACGTATATTATGAACCAGGGAACCCTCTCTGCACCGGGTATTACGCGGGAGAGGTAGGGCAAGGCGACAAAGAGTACGCCTACAAGGATCAAGACCCACCCCATTGACGTGAAAGGCGAATAATCGTCCACCATTATCCCAGCAATATACACTAATGCGTAGCAAATATTTTAAACAACTATACAGGTGAACACGCGGTCTGAGGCTTTCTAATGAAGATCATAATACTGGGACCTCCGGGGTCAGGGAAGGGGACACGCGCCCACATCATCTCAGAGATATTCGATCTGCCAGTCATCACCACCGGGGACATGCTCCGCGGTGCGATCAGGGAGAAAACCGAGTACGGGCTGGAGGCAAAGACGTACATGGACCTGGGGGATCTAGTTCCCGATGATATCGTCAACGGAATCGTGAAGGAGCGAATGAGCAGACCAGACGTCGTGAAGGGATTCATACTGGACGGCTACCCGAGGAGCGTCAACCAGGCCGACGCCCTCGACGAGATACTCAAGGCAAAGGGCATCAAGCTCACCCACGTACTCTCGGTGGTTCTCAGCGACGAGGAGATCATTGAGAGGCTCTCCAAGAGGAGGAGCTGCCCAGTATGCAACGAGATATATCACCTCGTCTCAAAACCCCCAAAGAAAAAGGGAGTGTGCGACAAGTGCGGTGCCAAGCTAATCCTACGTGAGGATGACAAGGAGGACGTCATCAGGCACAGGCTCCAGGTCTACAGGGAGACCACGCAGCCGCTACTTGAAAGGTATGAGAAACAGGGACTGATAGTTGAGACGGACGGCGAGGTCCCCATTGAGGGGCTCCGCGACCACCTCAAGGAGCTTCTGGGCTAGGTCTTGTAGCCAATCATGCGGAGGAAATCCTTCCGCCACTTTATCCCTTCATCATCCTCGACGCCCTTGGGTTTGTTACCGTCAATAACTCCCAGTATCCCACGACCCTGCTCTGCCTCGGCCACTATCACCTGCAAAGGGTTCGCGGTGGCTGCGATGATCCTGCATACCTCGGGCACCGATTTCAACTGGTTAAGCACGTTTATGGGGTAGGCGTCCCTGAGGAGGATAACGAGGCTGTGACCGCACCCCAGCTTCATGGAGTTATCCGCGGCAGCTTTTCTCAGCTCCTCGTCGTTCCCGTCATGCCTCACGAGGCAAGCCCCTGAAGCCTCGCTGAACGCCAGACCGAACTTGATGCCCGCGGCGCTGGATGATAGAGCCTCGTAGACGTCCTCCACTGTCTTGATGAAGTGGCTCTGGGCTAGGATGATGTTGCATTCATCGGGGATATCCATCTGAACAATTTTTAGATCCATAATGAACCAGCCCCGTCCCCGTTTTTAACGATTCCAGTCGTGAAGCGTAAATAGAAGCAGAGAGTTGATTTACCTGATGAACAAAGGCGATGGCGAGGACCGCCACAAGGAGGACGATGATTTCTCGGAGCGGTTCAGCGGATGGCACTACCAGCTGGGCTGGGGAGACGGCTCAGCCAGCGTCGCGCCGTACGTGCCCACGCCGCAGAGCCTGGTCAACAAGATGCTTGAGCTGGTCGAGGCTGGACTGGGTGATGTATTGTATGATCTCGGCTGCGGGGATGGCAGGTTCCTCATCACCGCGGTGGACGAGTTCAATGTCGAGAAGGCTGTAGGGTATGAGCTAAACAAGCACCTCTACGAGGTGGCGGAGGACAACGTCGCCAAGAGCGGACTGATTGACCAGATAAGGATCGAGAGCGGTGATTTCATGGAGGCAGACTTCAGCGAGGCAACCATCATCACCCTGTACCTGACCACCTCGGGAAATGCCAAGCTCAGACCAAAGTTCATGGAGGAGCTAAAGCCTGGGACGCGAATCATCAGCCACGATTTCCCCATCATGGGATGGACTCTCTCCACTCCAGACAAGGAGCCCCTGAACATAGGGACCCACAAGGTGTTCATGTACAGCGTACCAGAGGCGTACACTGAGGAAGAGGACAAAGAAACCCCATCCGAGAACAGGTGGGGCAGGATAAAGAGACTTTTTGAAAGGCGATAGGAAGGCTAGTCATTCCAGAGGCCCAGCGCCAGAGCGATGATTGCCATCCTCGCGTAGATGCCGTGGCCCACCTGCCTGAAGTACCACGCGTTGGGCATATCATCAACGTCTGTGCTGATCTCGTTGACCCTCGGCAACGGGTGCATGATGACCACGTCCTTCTTGCCGTGCTCCTCGATGAGCTTCCTGTCCATGACGTAGCTGTCCTTGACCTTGTCGTACTCCTCCTGGGTCGCGAACCGCTCCCTCTGGACACGCGTCATGTAGACCACGTCCAGGTGGGGCATGTTCTCGGCTAGGTCGCTCACCTGGATGACCTCGACCTTTCCCTTGACCGCCTCAAGGACCTCCTCTTTCATTTTGAGGGCGTCTGGGGCTATGCAGTAGACCTTGACATTGTATTGACGCAGGGCCTTGAGCAGGCTGTGAACAGTCCTGCCGTTCTTCAGGTCACCCACCAACCCGATGGTGAGGCCGTCGATCTTGCCCTTGGCGTAACTGATGCAGTGCAGGTCCAGCATTGTCTGGGTGGGGTGCTCCCACGTGCCGCTGCCGCCGTTAATGTATGGTACCTTGGCTACCTTCTTCGCCCTGAGCGCCGCGTCACTGTCTGGGTGCCTCATGGCGATGATATCAACATAATTACTGATCGTGCTGATGGTGTCCTCGAAGGTCTCTCCCTTCTTGGCGCTGCTAGTCATGGGGTCCGCCACAGTCGTGACGCTTCCGCCCAGTCTGAACATCGCCGTCTCGAAGCTGAGCCTAGTCCTCGTGCTTGGCTCGAAGAACATTGAGCCCAGTACCTTGCCCTTGGCTAGGTCGCTGCTCTCCTTTGAGATGTCCACCATCTTGTCCGCTACGCTTAGGATATAGTCGAGTTCCTCTCGGCTATAATCCATCATGCTGATGAAATGTTTATCCTTGAAATCTGATGCATTAACCAAATCTCACACCGTACCAAAGGAAAGGTAGCCTTTCCCTTATCTTTCTTACCGTTAAAAAACCTCAAAACTGAATGAACTCACGGTTTTGGCCGCGTAATTGGAATCTCAATCCTTATCTCCTGTTATGGCTAGTAGGTATGCACTCTTG
>JABXKY010000039.1 GCA_013619005.1 Candidatus Bathyarchaeota archaeon
AGAAACAAAACTCAGAGAAACACACCCAGAAGCCAACCCTCACATCATCGACACACACGATAATGAACATGCAGCAAAAGAACAAAAAACAAAGAGAGAAGGAATGTACAACACACTACAAAAATGGGACAACCCCACATAAACCCAAAACCTAGATTCTATCAACCCTCTATTCTCTGCCTCTCGCCCAGTCCCTGTGTGGGTCTATACACTGTAATATGTGGGTAAATGTTTACGTACTCCTGTGAGTGCACGTTGAGCATGCAGTGACAGAAGACCGCGATCTTGTTGCTTCTCTTTGTCAATTGAATCCCATTGACGCCAGCCCCTTGGATAATAACGGTTCTGGGCAGGTGTAGCTGGCTAACCGAAATACCCCTTCATTATCATGCTCCAGACGCCCGCCGAGCCCCTGTCCTCTTCCGGAAGAGCCTCCATCGTTGCGACCTAGCTTAAAGGGAATACAATTACGACGCATACTCCAAGCACTGCGTTGTGTACGGAGCCCAAAACCCGAATGATTATATTCAGCCTTCCGTGGTTTGTCATTGTTATGTGTCTAGCGGTTCCGGGGCTGGTTGAGAGCATCGATGGAAGGACTGCCATCGTTGATTTCGGCGGCGTCAAGCGCGAGGCCATCATAGACCTCATGGAGGAGGGAACCATCGTACCGGGAGTCTATGTTCTTGTCCACACTGGTTTTGTCATACAGAAGCTGGAGAAAGAGGAAGCACTTGAGACGCTGGCTATTTGGCGCGAGGTGCTCAGCGCAGCCGAGGAGCCCTAAGAGGTTCTTTAGATACACCTATATCAGAGGCTTCGTTTTCTGAGTCGATATTCATGGTGAATTACTGGCGGGATTTTGATAGCGGGCCTAACGCCCCTGATGAGATTTATGTGGTAACGGAGATCCAGAGGAACACCCGCAATAAGTACGAGTACGATGCGCGTATGGGCGTGTTCAAGCTCAACAGGGTGCTGTACACGTACTATCCCGCGGACTATGGGTTCATCCCCAGGACCCTGGACGATGACGGGGACCCGCTTGACGCTGTTCTGCTCATAAACGAGCCCACGTTCACGGGATGCGTCACCGTCGCCAGGCCGGTAGCCAACATAAAGATGATCGATGGTAAGGCGCAGGACGACAAAATCGTCACTGTTAGCACCACTGACCCGTTCTTTAAGCACATAAAGAGCCTCGACGACCTGCCTAGGAGCGTCATCGACGAGTTAACCTACTTCTACAACAACTACAAGAGGGCGGAGGGGGCTATCTCAGAGGTCCTCAAATGGGAGGATGCCGAGGAGGCGAAGGAGCTCATCCAGTGGGCGAGAGGCCAGTACGAGGAGCACGAGAGACAAACTTGAATCAGCGGCGATACTTTTTGGCCTTGTCCTCACCCACAGGGCACACCTCGGCGCATATGTAACACTCGATGAAACTATTCTTCGTGGGTCTAGTGATGAGTTTAGCCTCAAGTTCCCTTACATCACTCGGCAAGTCTGTTTTCCCTGGGTTCTCCACTGCATACGTCAGACAGCGTTGGATATCTATGTTGTAAGGTGTTAATGCCTCGGTGGGACAAGCATCGATGCATCTGGTACACTCACCGCACAAGTCATCTGTGAACGGAGTATCAGTTTCCAGCTCTGCTGAGGTCAGTATTGCCATCAACCCCAACCGTGGGCCGTAAGTAGGGTTTACAAGTAACGTGTTTTTCCCTGTTTGACCGAGTCCACAGGCTTTCCCAGTAGTCTTGAGGGGGATAGTAGTGGAGAGTTGCGCCTTGAACCCATTTTCTCGCAAGTATGAGACGATAGGCAATGCCTTGCTCATGGAAATCATGTAGGACATGTAGTAGCCTTCGATATCCTCCTCTGGGGAGTGAAAACCATAACCTTTCCAATTCGGGGAGTCTATCTGGAGCCCGAACACCCTGTCCCATGCATGGAGTACAAGTATGATAACGGATTTCACCTCTGACAGCTCCTCCGCTGGGCGTTTGAGTTCCTTGACATCGGCAACCCAACCGTAGGGAAGATCACCTAGGCTCTCAGGACTTGTTATCCCGGCTGCTACGAATCCCTGTTCGAGAGCCATTTGTTTTATTCTTTCGCTTGAAGGCATGGTAACCGTCTATAGATTTGGCAAGGGTTGTATAACCCTTCTCTAAAACCATATATTCACTCGTCCACTGGTTCTATTAGCTCCGGGTGGGAACCAGAATAAGCGATTACTCTTTTGATGACAGGCTGGACAGGCTAAGGGAGACCAAGATCAGGCACGCTCAACGGAAGGTGGAGCTCCTCGGCCCACGTGACGGCGACGAGCAGGGGAACGTACCGCTCCCAGTTGAACAGGCAATCATAGTTGACGCCATCAGCGGCTCGGGCGTTCCGGTGAAGGACATGCTCCTGAAGGGATACGAGCCCGAGACCAACCACCCAAGCGGCGGATTCTTCGGCGCTGGAATCGTGGGCAGGAACTTCAGGAAGCTCCTGGAGGTCCACCCCACGTACATCGACCCCGACAGCTCCATGGCTGGGGTCTACATGGTGAGCTTCAACAGCTACAGGAAACCCGACTGGAACCCGGACTATGATTACAGCCACCTACACGAGGACCAAGAGCGGTTTGGAATAGACGCAGGTATCGGGGGATTGCAGCACTTCTGCCCCGACCTGAAGATAGGGCTTGACCTTGGCTGGGGAGGACTCCTCGATAAGGTGAGAAAGTTCAGGGAGATCAACTCGGACTCCGAGTTCTATGACGGGTTGGAGGACATCATTC
>JABXKY010000096.1 GCA_013619005.1 Candidatus Bathyarchaeota archaeon
ACTCAATGTCTCCTGTGGTTCCTTCTTCCTCGGCATCGTCGTCCCCGGAACTGATGCTGTAAAGCTTGCTCTCGTCCACCTTGGAGAAGTCAAATTCACTGATCGGGTCGTGAAGCTCGTCTGCATCAATCTTGGCCTTCAGCACACCCAGCCGCTTCTTGAGTATCTTGACCGCCTCGACCACTATCCTCTGCGGCTTGAGCGCCCCGTTGCTCTCTACGGTGAACAGGAACTCGTCTGGTATCATGTTTTCCATGATTACGTCCCTCGGGATGAGCTCCCTGCACCTCTTGCATACCTCGAATTTCTGGATGTCGATTACCTTGACCTTGTCGCCCACCAGCACAGCGGCGTCGCCGCAGTCCAGGATGCACTCCTCGGCCTTGATTTTATCAGATACTGGAACCAGGGATACGTTCTGGTAGACGCACATGCTGGTGGGGCTCCACTTTATGTGGGTCTTGCCCTGTCCCAGTTGGGCGTATGCCTCGAACCGGATTGCCTGTTTTGGGGCTAGCTTTGCCAGAGGTATCCCAGCGCTCGCTGGAGCCGTCTTAGGGTCATCGGGCACGAGGTCGCCGCTGTAAACGGTTTTTATCTCCTCGTCTGCCTCGACGTCCATTGTCAGGACGGCCCTGCATTTGGGGCATCCTAACTCGGCTTCGCAGTCGCAGTCCTCCGGTAATACGTAGTTATCAAGGTCTGTTGTGAGGGGTGTGAGTCCAAGCCTGTGGGCTAGGATCTCGTCGGGTACTAGTGATGAGTTATCGAAGTAGAAGATATCCTCGATGGTCATGATGGGGACCTCTGCTACCATGGTCCTCCTCAGCGTGTTTGCGAAGGCATTGTCTATGCCTGAGACGACGAACCTAATGGTGTCCTCTGTTAGGCTGATAATGGTTATCTTCAAGGTTACCCCATCCTGTCCTTAAGGTCTCCTTCCTCTACGTCCACCCGGCTTACGTGTGCCGTCGTGGGGGATGGGTGTTGTCTCCTCGATCCTTCCAATCCTGAAACCGCTACGCGCCAGTATTCTGATGGCTGACTGCGCCCCGGGTCCAGGTGTCTTGCTTCCAGTTCCGCCCGGTGCCCTGACCTTGATGTGGATCGCGTTGACGCCCTTATCCCGGGCAACGTTTGCGATCTGCTGCGCAGCCTTCATGGCCGCGTAGGGGCTCGGCTTGAGCCTGTCTGCCTTGACGAACATGCCGCCGCTTGCGATGCCGAGGGTCTCGGCTCCCGTCAGGTCGGTCATGTGGATGATTGTGTTGTTGAAGCTGCTGTATATGTGGACGATCGCCCATCTTTCACTTTCACTCAAGTTGTCTTGCCTCCCTTGATGGCTCTGCCTCTACGGCTTCCTCAACCTCAAGCTCCCTCCTCAGGGGGTGGGCTGGGTTGTGGTATGGACTGCTAACAGCATAGTCCAGGGTCTCCTCGTCCGTTATCTTGATCTGGTAACTAGGAGAAGTCACTTTTCGGCCGTTAATTGCGATGTGGCCGTGTGTGATGAGTTGGCGTGCCTGGAACAGGCTTCCCGCCAGTCCTCTCCTAAATATGTATGTCTGGAGTCTCCTCTCAAGTAGATCCTCAACACTCAGTGTCAGGACGTCCTCTAGCCTTCCGTTCTCCATTACGAGTCCACGAATGGCCAGTTTATTGATTATCTGCTGCTGCCTTTCGACTTTCTCCTCTGCGTCCAAGCTTAGAAGGTCCCTCGCCCTGCCCCTCATGTGGGATAGCTCGGTGTGTGCCTTCCATAGCTCACGCTTGTTCCTAAGACCGTAGGCTCCGATGGTTCGAAGCTCCTCCATGAGGGTTTCGTAGACGTATGGACGCTTGGGAGTCTTGTAGGTTTTCTGTTTCTTCTTTGGGTCACCCAATACTCACACCTGCCTATTCTGAACGCGCGCGCGCGCTATCCTGAACGCGTCTTCTGCTGACTCCGACGCTCCTGCCTGTACGTCCAGTGGTCTTCGTCCGCTGTCCACGTACCTTCAGGCCACGTGAGTGGCGTTCGCCTTTCCAGCTTCTTGTCTCCTTCATCAGTTCGATATCGTCCCTGTTTCTAAGGTCTAGGTCGGATGCTATCATGTGCAGGTCGTCGCCCGTCATGGGGTCCTTACGCCTGTTCAGCATCCAGGTTGGTAAACCGATGCTCGCCGGGTCGTCAATTGCCGTTTCAAGCTTCTTGACGTCCGCGTCACCGATGTTACCGAGTCTCTCAGTCGCATCCAGGCCCAACTGCTTTACGATTGCTCGAGCGAGTCTAACGCCTACACCTTTAACGTCGGTGAGGGCGTAGGGCACCAATTTGGTTCCATCGATGTTGGTGCCGTGGAGCCTGACAATGTAGTTGAATTCTCTTGACATTCTATGAGATCTCCTGTCAGTGTAACTAGGGCTTAGTTGATACATCTTATTAAAACGTTATGTTAAACCATCGTGGGACAATCACGGTGGTTTGTGTCAAAAAAGGGGTTAATTTAGCTCGATTGCGCCGATGGTGGTGTCCGCGTTTATGTTTATTTGGATATCCTTTGAGCTGAATCCCTCTGTTTCCCCGATCTTGTTCCGGATCCTGTCCACACTGTAATCCATGTTGGGCAGGTTAACGTCGATTGCACCGACGCTGGTGTCCAAGTCGATGCTGTAGCCTATGTCGGAGCCCGTAGGAAGGGTGAGCTCAATGATGCCGTTTGTGGTGTCGAATTCGTGCTCCCCAGAACTCGCCGTGAGTTCTATGGTGATTACGCCGTTTGTAGTGTGGAAGTG
>JABXKY010000325.1 GCA_013619005.1 Candidatus Bathyarchaeota archaeon
GGTGTTCGAGGGCAGGATCGGCGTGGCCGTGGGTGAGGACGAGCTGGTGGCCAGGAAGGACCTTGAGGACAAGATCAACAACATAGCCGACAGCGACCCGTGGCTCAGGGAGAACAGGCCCACGGTGGCGTGGGACGGGTACAGCTTCGCGTCATCCGTGGTGCCTAACGATCACCCTATCGTGGAGTCCATCGCGGGTGCCTTGAGGGATGTTACGGGTGAGGAGCCTGTCTACGAGGGCATGACCTACGCCAGCGATGCCAGGCACCTGATCAACGTGGGGAACACTCCTACGACGGTGTTCGGCCCCGGTGATATCAGGGTGGCTCACGGACCCAACGAGTACGTCCCGGTGAAGGACATGGAGGTCACGGTGAAGACCCTTGCGCTGGCCATAATGCGTTATCTAGGCTACGAGTAGCCATTCCCTTGCTCCAGCCACTGGTCATAACGCGAAAAAAAATTTTTGAAAACCCTTTTCTTGGGACTCGATAGATGTTATTGAGATTGAAGCACATCGGCCTCATCGTTAACCCGTACGCGGGCATTGGTGGTAGGGTAGGGCTCAAGGGAAGTGACGGCGTCGAGACCCGAAGGAGGGCCCTTGAGATGGGCGCCGTCCCCCGGTCCCCTGCGCGCACCGTTGAGGCTCTCCGTGAGCTGAAGGGACTTGAAGGTTTTCAGCTCATCACATACCCTGGGAAGATGGGCGAGGACGAGGCTAGGGAAGCAGGCGTCGATCACGTTGTCATCGGCACCACCTCGGGTGAGACAAGCGGGGATGACACGAAGCGCGCAGCATCCGAGATGAAGGAGATGGGGGTGGACCTCATCGTGTTCAGCGGAGGCGACGGAACCGCCAGGGACATCTACTCGGTCATCGGGGAAGGGGTTCCGGTGCTCGGGGTACCCACCGGGGTCAAGATACACTCCGGTGTTTTCGCACTTGACCCAAAATCCGCGGGCGTATTGCTGAGGCGGTTCATCGAGGGTGATGCCCACGAGACGAGGCTGGCCGAGGTCATGGACATTGACGAGGAGGCGTTCAGGGCCGACGTTGTTCAGGCGCGTCTATTTGGCTACATGAACACGCTCTATCACGAGGAGCTGATCCAGGGGAGCAAGGAGGGCAGCGGGGCTACTGACGAGACCTCCACGTTAGGGGTGGCAAACGAGGTCTACGACGAGATGGACCCCGATGTCCTCTACATCCTGGGTCCTGGGACCACCATCAAGCCCATCGCTGATAGGATGGGCGTCGAGAAGACCCTCCTCGGGGTTGATGTCGTACAGGGCGGGAAGCTGGTAATCAAGGACGCGAACGAGCGGCAGCTACTTGGTTTAATCGGAGATAAGAAAGCCAGGCTCTACGTTACCGTTATTGGGGGGCAGGGCTTCGTATTCGGCAGGGGCAACCAGCAGCTGAGCCCATCGGTCATCCGCGCCATAGGTAAGGATAACATCGTGATCGTGGCGACGCCGAACAAGCTGGCTACCTTACGGGGAAAGCCATTGAGGGTTGACACCGGTGATCACGGGCTGGACGAAGAACTGAAAGGCTACCACAAGCTTCATACCGGTTATGGGCGGCGGACCATCTACAAAATTGCCTAGCCTACCCGATGAACTGGCGGAGCTGACTGAGGGGTACGCTCTCAGCCGTTTCCCATACTATGAGACCGCTGCCAAGATCTACAGGCTATCCTCAGAGGACTCTGGTTTATACCTGAAAATAATCGAGGGCCAGCAAACCCTGAGCCTTGAACGGGAATCCCGTATTCTCAGATGGATCGATGGAAGTATTCCAACTCCCCGTCTCCTTTATTACGGGGTTCAGGATGGGAACGAGTACCAGCTGACAACCGAGGTAACGGGGACCCCCACCTACCAAGTCGAACCCGCCGAGAGGGAGCACGCGGTCAAGGCCCTCGGAGAAGCCCTGAGGATGATCCACTCCATGAACCCCTCTGGGTGTCCGATTGACAACCGGATAGGTAACCGGCTGAAGCAACTTCAGGAGAACGACGTTGATACCTCCCAGTTCAAGGATCAGCCAGACGAGTCCCTCGTTTTCACCCACGGCGACTACTGCCTCCCCAATATAATCATCGAGGACAGAGAGCTGAGCGGTGTGATTGATTGGGACTACGCCGGCCTCGCCGACCCCTACGCTGATTTCGCCTCATGTGTCTGGTCCATGGGGTACAACTACGGGCTGGAAGAGACCGCCGAGCGGTGGGAGCCCTACTTCTTCATGGTGTACGGCTTGGAAGAAGTTGATGTAGGAAAGCTAGCGTATTACCGGAAAATGATGGATCTGTTGTAGTTACTGGGGCTTGTATGGCCCAAGGTACTCCTCCTGGAGTATGTTGCCGCCGTCGATGACTATCTCACTGCCCGTCAGGTAGCTGGACTCGTCTGATGCCAGGAACAGCACCAGGTTGCCGATATCCTCGGGGCTTCCCTGCCTGCCCATGGGTATCTTGTACCCGAACTCCCGCATCGCCTTCTCTGCGTCCTCTTCACCCGTGCTGCCTCTGAGACCGAACGCGCTGGGGCTATGAACATAGCCGGGGAGGATCGTGTTCACGTTGATTCCGTACTGGGCAGTCTCAAGGGCCAGAGCCTTTGTGAAACCAATGACAGCCGCCTTGGTTGCGCCATACGCCGTCTGTCCGCCCCCAGGTGCACCCACCATGGGACCTGTGACGCTGCTCATATTGATGATCTTGCCGTACTTTCTCTCCATCATTGACGGTAGCGCCGCCTTGGAG
>JABXKY010000172.1 GCA_013619005.1 Candidatus Bathyarchaeota archaeon
GTGACCAGGTGCCAGATGGTCTTGAGGCACACGTTGGTGCCCGTGGGCTCACTGCTGTGGGTGTTACCGTCAACCCAGATGCCGGGCTTTTCCTCCCCTGGGCCCGTCTCGAAGTTGGTGACCTCCATGGTCCAGAGGTCCCTGCCCTCCATTGTCTGGCCGATGCTGTATAGTTTAGTGAATTTCGGGTACTCCGCGTGGAGCTCCTTCATGATCTTAACCAGATCATCGTAGAGCGGGTACCTTCCGAAGTCGATGTCAACCATTGTTTTCACCTAAAATGTTACATAGAACCCATTATCGAGAGGATAAAAAGCCTGTCAACGGTGCTCAGCTTTTATCCTATGAGGCATTCATCCATGGCATGTCTGGTAAGGGAAGGGGCGAGCTGGTCACTCTGGCTTTGATGGTCCTTACCACGGCTTTCTGGGGCGGCTCCTTCGTCGCTGGCAAGATTGCTTTGCGCGAGTTCCCGCCCATGACCCTCACGTTCTTCAGGTTCCTGATCGCCACGGCTTTGATTCTTCCGTACATGTGGGTGACGGCCGAGATACGGGTGCCTAGAAGAGAGGATATACCAGTGCTTTTCGGACTGGGTTTCCTCGGCGTCTCAGGGTATTACACATTCCAGTTCACATCTCTCCTATACACCTCGGCGGGAAACTCGGCGACCATCAACGCCCTGATACCGCTCACGTCCTCAGTGCTGGCAACGTTCATGACCGAGGAAAGGCTGAACGCGAGGAAGGTGGGTCTCATATTCCTGGCCCTCTCGGGCGTACTATTGACGGCAACGGGCGCCGACATTGAGGTTCTGAGGAGCCTGGCGTTCAACAAGGGAGACCTTGTAATGCTTCTGGCGATGCTGTGCTTCTCTGTGTACGGGATCTACAGCGGGAGAATGACGGCAAGGTACACGCCTATCCTTGTGACGGCTTACATTTTCCTGTTCGGGCTCATCCAGATCACACCCCTGATGTTGATGGAGGGAGTGTTCTGGGAGGTGTTATCATATTCAAGGGAGGCGTGGGCTGCGATAGTCTTCATGGCGGTATTCTCCTCGGTGCTCGGGTATATGTTCCAGCAGATGGCGATACAGAGGCTTGGCATCAACAGGACGATGCTGTTCTTCAACCTGGTGCCCCTCTTCGCTATTCTGTTCGCGTACCTGGTCCTCGGGGACCCGGTTACGCCAGTGAACCTGGCTTCGGCTGCAATAATCATAACCGCGGTGGTCCTGAACTCGCGCGCCGAGGTCTAGGGTCATATACTCAATAAAGAGAGTCTGGCTACAAACTGTGCATCAATATCGAAGAATTATGCTGATGAGCTATTGAATTAGGTTGAAGAATTAAGGTCCCGTGTGTCCGCAGCCCGGGCACTTGTAGTTTCGTCCGAAGAGCCTGCATTTCTCGCATCGCCAGAGGGTTACCGCTCCGCAGCTTGGGCACTTGAACTTCACTGCCTTTTCCTCGGGCGTGATTTTTCTTGCGCATGATATACATGAAGCCATTTCGTGAATCACCAACTATCCCACGCCGCTATTATTTAAACATTGACCGCAGAGAAAGCTATCAGGATAGATAGGTCCGTGGACTTTGAACCCAACTCGAGGCTGTCTAATGCGAGGGATTTGACCCAAACCCGGTGAAGTGAGGATAAAATTAGGGCACAAACCCAAACCTGCGCGTGCGCAGTAAAACCAATCAAAACATAAGGTTACATCTACGAAGTATGCGTGATTCATGGAAGGAATTGTAATTGAAGACGATGGTAAAATTTGCTCTAGTTGCAGTTCTCGCTGTAGGGGCCGTCGCGGGGTTTCTTGTTTTATCTACTGGAATTGATATATGGCAGCTGAGGAGAACGTATGAGCCTCAAGCTGTGCCCGATACGAGCGCATCTGCAATTACTTCACCGCCACCCAGTATGGACGGCATCAACACTCATACGGAAGTATACGGCACAGGCGCAGACCCCAATATTATCACGCTCGGCCCCAAGACAGGTGGTTGTGCGGGTTGTCCTCCCTACCCCGATAAGAATAGCATGGAGTTCGAACTTGACCACGGAACACCTGTGCTTGCACCCATTGATATGGTTATGATAGGCTGTAATAATAGAAACGCAGAGTATCGGACGCGATCAGACGGAGAGATTCAATTACCGTACAACGATTTGGAGCTTTACTTCGAGTCCGCTAGCCCTGATTGGCCTGGCATGATTATTTGCGTCTATCATCTATCGACCTCACCGCTATTACTTGGACACAATCAAAGTTCCGA
Source organism: Candidatus Bathyarchaeota archaeon (assembly GCA_013619005.1). Taxonomy (GTDB): domain Archaea; phylum Thermoproteota; class Bathyarchaeia; order TCS64; family TCS64; genus RBG-16-57-9. The sequence goes on from JABXKY010000172.1 coordinate 2,286, forward strand.
GTGCTATGAAGTTGAGGAATGGTAAGGCACGAAACCAGCTCAAGCTCAGGGGCACTTGTACTTTGAATTTGAAGATTTTGTGTTTGAAGAGAAAGGTGAATCTGGGGTATGTGATGCCCTCATTGGGCGCTTGGTTAAGCGCGGGGAAGTAATTGGGTATGCAGGCAGTGTTGGCAACCACTCAATGGCTCCCTTTCGTATCAAAGTATCACACACGGAAAAGAACCCAAATGTAAGAATAGGGAACAGCTACCTTCACTGGGTTCAACCTGGCTCATTTTTTTATTGGAAATGTTACAGCCCTGACGCGGATTTTCCAAGTGGGGTGCTTGCCTACCCTTTCCCATGCGAGGACTATCAACTTCCAGCTGAACAATATGATGTAAACTTCAAATACACGCGCACTCAGTAGCGAGGATAAACCTCGATTAATGGCTGTATCCCATCAACCTAACAA
>JABXKY010000134.1 GCA_013619005.1 Candidatus Bathyarchaeota archaeon
GTCTAAGAATGTTGGATTACGCGACACTGGCCGTGGCTATATCTCTCTTCGCGGGAGCTTACGCTATGGCGCAAGGTGGAATGATCAATGCTTCTGCCGATATGGAAGGCAAGAGCACCCCATGGGGAGCAGGTTTGACTGCTTTCGGTGGGTTCACGATCATTGTGAGTATAATGTTAATGATCGTCTTAATATTTGGAGGAGGTGAAGGTGGTATGATTCCAGAATCTGCATGGCCTTTGCTGACCAGTTCGCTAACTATGATCGGGGCCGCTTTCGCATCTGCCCTTTGTATTATGGTTGCTGCAAAAGCCGGAGCTGACATGCTCATCGAGAGACCAGAACTTTCAATCTGGGCCCTCCTGTTCATTGCTCTAGGTGAAGGTCTAGCAATTTACGGTCTGATTATTGCCATCCTACTAAGCAGCGGTTAAAGCTGCCAGCGGGTGGAGATCGCTCCTTTTTATTTTTTTCAGTTCGTTAAATTCTGTTTATCCAAATCATGTAAACTTTAACGAATATACAAAAACCTGTTGAAAAAGCTTATAATATTAACACATTCATTAAATACACATAGCGTTTAGCGGCATCCATCAGAGGAAGATATGATGAAGTTCAAAGTGTTTGTTTATGTCACCCTTAAGAAGGGCTACAGCGACCCCGAGGGGGACACCACGGCCGATGCCCTTCAGGGACTAGGCTATCCAGTCGAAATGGTAAGGGCCAGCAAGGCATATGAGATCTACTTCGAGGCAGAAGGAAGGGAGAAAGCTGAGGCTCTCATAGACGAGATGTGCAGAAGGCTACTCACGAACCCAACCAAGGACGATTACAGGTACGAGCTAAGTGAGCAGTAATGAGCAGGGTAACCGAGAGTAACCTCCCATTCAGTCACCACCTCGTCGACCTAATGAACGCAACCGACGAGGAGCTCATGGATATCAGGGAGACCCTTGGGATGGGGCTCAGCCTGGACGAGCTCAGGTACATCCGAGACCACTACGTCCTCAGGGAGAGGAAGGCCACGGACCTTGAGCTCCAGACCTTTGATCAGACTATGAGCGAGCACTGCAGCCACAAGACCTTCGCGGGTATCATCGACACCCCCGAGGGAAGGGTCAACGGGTTGCTCAAGACATACTTCAAGAGCCTCATAGACGAGCTGGAACCCGAGTGGTGCTTCAGTGTCTTCGAGGACAACGCGGGGATGGTGGACTTCACCGATGATGTCACCATCGCAATCAAGGTTGAGACCCATAACCACCCCAGCGCCATAGAGCCCTTCGGCGGAGCGGCTACCGGCTTAGGCGGAGTAATCAGGGACATCATGGGGGTGTGGGCAAACCCCATCGCAAACACCGATGTCCTCTGCTTTGGTCCCCTAAACTATCCATACGAGAAACTGCCCCCAGGCGTCAAGCATCCATCATACCTGTTCAAAGGGGTAGTTGACGGGATCGGCAGCTACGGTAACAGCATCGGAATCCCAACGGTAAACGGCGCAACGGTGTTCGACGAGGACTATACGGGAAACGTCCTTGTCTACGCCGGATGCATCGGAGTCCTGCCAAAGGACCAGTACAAACGGGAGGTTAAGGCAGGTGACTACTGTGTTCTCGCAGGTGGAAGGACCGGGTTTGACGGTATCCACGGCGTCACATTCGCATCGGTGGAGCTATCCGAGGACTCTGAGGAGTCCAGCCGATCAGCCGTGCAGATCGCCAACCCCATCGAGGAGGAGAAGGTCAAGCGTGCCATCAAACAGATCAGCGACCAGAAGCTTGGCTCGGGAATCACCGATATCGGCGGGGGAGGGCTGAGCTGCGGCGTTTGTGAGACAGCCGATACCTATGGGCTTGGCGTTGATGCACATCTCGATAGGGTCCAGTTGAAGGCAGACGATATGGCGCCGTGGGAGGTCTGGATCAGCGAGAGCCAGGAAAGGATGCTCATGGCGGTGCCGCCTGAAAACTTGGAGAAGGTCAAGGAGATATTCGAGGCAGAGCAGGTGGAGGTCACGGTGCTGGGCCGGTACAACGAGTCCAGGCACGCAAGGATATTCTACAAAGACGAATTGGTGGGGGACCTGGTTCTGGAGAACCTTTTCAACCCACCCAAACTTCACAGGGAGACTAGCTGGAAACCGGTTCCCATGGAGGACCCCGAGTTCCCAGAGCCAGAAAACTTGGGCGAGGTGCTCAAGAAGCTCCTTGCCTCCTACCAGATCTGTAGCAAGGAGAAGGTGATCCGCCGCTACGATCAGGAGGTCAAGGGACAGACCGTCATCAAGCCCATGCAGGGCTGGAACGCTGGCCCGAGCGACGCATCAGTTATCAAGCCCCTCCCCGAACTCTGGAAGGGGATCAGCATCGCCAGCGGGGTGAACCCCAGGTATGGCAAGATTGACCCTTACTGGATGGCGGCTAGCGTTATCGATGAGGCGGTCAGGAACAGCGTATGTGTCGGAGGACGCAGGTGGGCGCTGCTAGACAACTTCGCTTGGGGCAACCCGGAGTACGAGGACAGGCTGGGGAGTCTGCTCTACGCGTGTAAAGGCTGCTACGACACCGCAAAAGTGTACGAGGCGCCATTCGTGTCTGGTAAGGACAGCCTGTACAACGAGAGCCCCATGGGTCCTGTAGCCCCTACACTACTAATCACAAGCTTGGGTATAGTGCCTGATATCCGGAAGGCTATCACTATGGAACTCAAGGAGGCGGGCAACGCCCTGTACCTTCTGGGGGTCACCAAGCACGAGATAGGTGGAAGCGAGTACCTCAGGCTCCACGACGCGCTGGGTGGCTCGGTCCCCAAGGTTGATGCGGAGGCAAACTTCAGGGCCTACAGGAAGCTACTGGACGCCATGGACGCGGGGTACGTCAGGGCTTGCCACGACAGCAGCGAGGGAGGGCTCGCGGTGGCCATAGCGGAGATGGCTTTCACGGGTGACCTGGGCGTTGATGTGGATCTGGCAAAGGTCCCCGTCATCGTTGATCTGAGAGATGATATTCTGCTGTTCAGCGAGAGCAACGGAAGGATGCTCATCGAGGTACCGGCGGACAAGACCGGCGAGTTCGAGAAGGCAATGAATGGAACAGCCATTAGCTGTATAGGCGCGATAAAAACCCAGCAAAAGCTAACTGTGTCCAAGGACGGTAAACCAGTCTTTGAGGAATCACTTGATGAACTGATGGCGGCGTGGAAGACGCCACTGGAGGCACAGAGATGAAGCGAGAAGACATCAAGGTCCTCATACTGAGAGCACCTGGAACCAACTGTGACCTTGAGGCGGTCAGGTCCTTTGAGGACATGGGAGCCAAGGTCGACCTCATTCACACTCAGAGGGTTTTCAAGGACAAGAACTTGGATGACTATGATCTCCTCCTGTTCCCAGGCGGCTTCAGTTACGGCGACTACGTTAGGAGCGGGGCCATCTGGGCCAAGGAGTGTGAGTCCAGGATCGGGCCCGAACTTGAGGCATTCGTGGACTCGGGTAAACCAATCATCGGTATATGCAACGGCTTCCAGCAGCTTGTCGAGATGGGTTACCTGCCGGGATGGGAGGGTCACAGCCTCTACCCAGAGGCGGCACTGGGGAACAGTACACATGGATACCAGAACCGCTGGATCAGGATGAAATATGACGGTAAGGGAAACTGCGGAATGATGGGCGGGCTCAACGAGGGGCACATCATCCAGTGCCCTGTCGCCCACGGCGAAGGAAGGTTCATACTGCCCCCAGAGCAGCGCGAGGAGCTACTGAACAAGCTCTACGACCAGGACATGGTTGTCTTCAGGTACATCAGGGCAGACGGCTCGTACGCGGAGTACGACTGGCCCGAGAACCCCAACGGCGCATACCATGATATAGCAGGTATATGTAACCCGGAGGGAACCGTTCTCGGCTTGATGCCGCACCCAGAGAGGGCCTACTTCGGGTACCTGATGCCAGAGTGGACGAAGAGAGGTGCGCCTGAGACTTACGGTGACGGGTACCCGTTTTTCAGGTCCATCATCGAGTACATCGAGAGGAAGTTCTAGCTTTCCCAATCATTTATCATAATTTCCGACCAGCTTCCACTCTAGCCATTCCCAGACCCATAGAATTCGCTCAGGATCATTTTTCCTGGCGCGCGCGCCTCTTCCTCTCCTGGTGGCTCAGGACTTTTATCACGAGGTTGTCAAGCTCGTTCTCGTTTTTTTTCATGGATTTTCGTACTCTTAGCCCTGTTTCACGTTGTTTTAACCCTTCTTGAATTGATAATCTTGACAAACTATTTTGTCATGTTATTTCCGGGGTTTCCGTATTTCATGTTTATTTATTTGTTAGAGAACCATGCAATATTGCAAGAAAGAGGCAATAAATTAGATGAATGGGTTTAAATATTAACTGTTTAATACATGAGTATGCAGGGCGTTATAGGAGTCTACTCTCGTGAGGGAGCAGCAACCAAGAGCCTACACACTTTATACGGTGTACAACATAGGGGCCAGGAGAGCAGCGGTGTCACCGCTGCCAGCGACAACAGCCTGAGGACATGGAAGGGACGAGGCCTCGTCAGCGCGGTGCTCAATGAGAACTATGCAGCTTTCGCGCATCCTAGCGACTATGTCATAATCGGGTCCGCTAGCGGTGAAAACGCAGACAATGGGTACGCCCCACTTGAGTCGAAGGAGAACGAAAGGTATCACTTCAGTCTAGCTCTTGACGGCTTCTTCCCAGGGACCAAGATCAGCAATGAACACGTCATCAAGGATAGCATAATCAAGTACCTTGGGGAGGGCAAGGGTATCATCGACGCCGTCAAGGCTGCCATGAAAAGCCATAGGAACGCGTACTACTGCCTTGTGATGGCTGTCTGGGATAGGAAGGAGAAGAAGAGCCTGCTTGTTGCGGCGAGGGACGAGAGAGGTGTCAGGCCTCTATACATGGCCCAAAACGATGAGAGCTTTTACGTCGCATCCGAGTCTGCACCCGTTGACGTTCTTACCAATATGGGTGAGGCATTCATTGAGCGTAGAGATGTCGTTCCTGGTAGCATTCTTGTAGTCGAGGACGGCGAGTTGACCGAGGAGCAGGTGCTTGAGCCCAGGCGGGCCTTCTGCGTCTTCGAGTGGGTCTACTTCAGCAGGCCCGATAGCGTAGTTGAGGGCAAGACCGTCCATAACGCAAGGAAGAGGTTCGGGCATGGACTCGTCGAGATCCACAACCTCAACGAAGTGTACGCCAAGGACAAGGGCAATGGGTTGGTCGTTATCCCGGTTCCGGACAGCGGTAGGAGCGTATCCACTGGCACGGCCGAGGCTCTTGGGGTTACCGCCGACGAGGGAGTCATCAAGAACGCCTACATGGGCAGGACCTACCTGATTGACGACCCTGATTACAGGAAGGTGGCAAGCGACCTTAAGCACAACATCATCAAGGAGACCGTTAAGGGCAAGAAGGTGGTCATCACAGACGACAGCATTGTCAGGGGCACCGTCAGCGAGTCCATCGCCAAGAACCTGAGGCAGGCCGGCGCTACGGAGGTTGATTTCCTGGTGAGCTATGCACCCATATTCTACCCGTGCTTCAGTGACCCATTGGACAAGCCTCTGGCTGCCAAGGAGTTCAAGGGCAAGGGAAACGAGGAGATAGGTGCCTTGGTTGCGGGTAACCTGCCAAGCATCGACAATGTTCGCTACAACAGCGAGGAAAAGATCCTGGAGGCCGTCGGCCTTCCACATGAGCATATCTGCACCTACTGTATAAGCGGACGCGATCCCTTCAAGGAGTAATATGGACGAGTGGACACTCCCCGCTTACATCCTTCGCCGTTTGATCAAACATCGTCGATATCTTTTAATAATTATCCAAAGAACCTTGTATTGGGATATCAATCAAAGAATCCCCAACCCCTCGGTTGACGGCCCCGTGAGGGGCCATAATTCTCACTAGAATATTATCTCGTCTAGACTGTTACATCTCTTGGTGAACGAGGTCTCGCTGAGCACCTCGATCCCTGGAGCATCTTTGAAGCCCTGAGCGTACTTCGCCTCGGTGTACTCAACCTTCAAGTTGAACGGGGTCTTGATGGTGAACGGTTTCGTCGTAGCTATCTTGTTCATTGCCCTCCTAGCTGCCTCCCTGATCGTGTCCTGAGCCTTCCCGGGGCTCAGGGATAATGCTCGCTGAATGCTCAGTGCTCCTAGTTTCTCCTTCTCGCCTAATGCCCATTTCACCGTCGCGGTTTGGATAACTCGGCTAAGTGCCCTTGCCTCATCGATGGCCGCCTGATCTCCTGTAACTAAGACTGTGGGGACGCCGACCTCGCCGAAGCTGGCCATGTTCAGCGCAATCTCCCCTATCTTCAGGTCATCGACCCAGATGTTCTGAGGGAACGGGTAGAAGCTGTGTGCCAGAACACCTCCGGAGCCTGCCATTCCATGGAATCCATGAAGCATCATTGCATCGAATGATTCGTCGAACCCGACTGGTCCACCATCACCTGCGTGCATCACAAGGTTACACTCGGGGTGGATCAATTCGACGTCTATTCCTCCAGGGAAACTTCCATGTCCAGGCCATGCACAGATCTCGGTGGCACCGCCTTCGATAGCGCCTTCAACGAGGGCGTTCAGCTCCATCGTTGCCATCCTTATGGCCTGCTGATAGTATTCGCCCTCCTCCATGCATTGCTTCTTGAAATCGACTACTCCAGCGACTCCCTCAAGGTCGCATACAACATACACCTTCACCCTTCAAGCCTCTCTTGTGTTCTTGATTGACTCAGGATAAATAATTAATTAGGTATGTTATGGTTGGTGTCCGGAATCGTTAATCTTATGTCCGATCATCGTAGATGAAACGGTATGAACTTCAACTCACGCCGATCCCCCGTTTACGGGACCCACGGGATGGTTGCGAGCAGCCAGCCTCTCGCGTCCATGGCAGGTATTGAGATACTCAAACAGGGAGGGAACGCTGCCGACACGGCGGTAGCCGTCGCGGCCGCCCTCAACATGACAGAGCCATGCAGCACGGGCATAGGCGGTGACGCGTTCTGCCTCTACTTCGATGCCAAGACAAAGAACGTCAGCGGCCTCAACGCGAGCGGCAGGGCCCCCGCGGCACTCAATTTGGGTTACTTGGCCGAGCAGGGTATCACAGGGAGGCTCCCGCCGACCAGCCCCCACACAGTAACCGTGCCGGGGGCAGCGGCGGGGTGGGTTGATACTATCGAGAAATACGGCTCAATGGCTATGCTAGATGTTCTTGGGCCTGCCATCAAGCTGGGTGAGGAGGGGTTCCCCGTTAGCCCCATCACCGCCCGTTCGTGGAACAGGGGTATACCAAAGCTCAAAACGGGGCCCCACTTCAACGAGATGCTCATCAACGGGAGGGCCCCCGGTGCAGGTGAGATCATGAAGAACGTGAACCTGGCCAAGACCTTTAGGACCGTGGCGGAGCACGGCAAGGCCGGCTTCTACGAGGGCAGGATAGCCGAGGAGATCGTGAAGGTACTTGAGCCCATGGGCGGCGTCATGACCGTTGACGACCTCAAGGCACACTACAGCACCTTCCCAGAGCCGATTACCGCCAACTACAAGGGGCTTGATGTATGGGAGATCCCGCCAAACGGCCAGGGTATCACGGCCTTGATGGCCTTGAACATCATCGAGGAGTATGATTTCAGTGACGTTCCCCATGGCTCGACAAGGCACATGCACACGCTCATCGAGGCCATGCGCCTCGCCTTCGCCGACACCAGGTGGTACGTCGCTGACCCGGACGTGACCCACGTCCCCATCCAGGAGATGATCAGCAAGGGGTACGCCGCCAAGAGGAGGGCCCTCCTTGACCCCGAGAAGGCGACCGTTGATGTCCTGAAGGGCTCCCCCGTCGCAGGCACTGACACCGTCTACTTCTGTGTCGTTGACGGCATGGGGAACGCGTGCAGCTTCATTATCAGTAACTACGTTGGCTTTGGGACCGGCATCATTCCCAAGGGCTGCGGCTTCACGCTGCAGAACAGGGGATACGGGTTCAGCCTAGACCCAGATCATCCAAACCGGCTTGAGCCCAACAAGAGGCCCTACCACACCATCATCCCGGGAATGGCCACAATGGACGGGGAGCTATACGCCCCCTTCGGGGTCATGGGCGGCTTCATGCAGCCCCAGGGACACACCCAGGTCATCGTGAACATGATCGACTACGGCATGAACCCACAGGAGGCACTGGACGCGGGCAGGTTCTGCATACTGGACGGCCAGAGCGGCGGAAAGGTCCACATCGAGGACGAGATCAGCGTCAAGGTGATGAGCGAGCTCACGGGCATGGGGCACGAGGTGGTTCCCTCCTCTGGCTGGAGACGAGGATACTTCGGCAAGGGCCAGATAATACACACAAACCC
>JABXKY010000177.1 GCA_013619005.1 Candidatus Bathyarchaeota archaeon
AACCTCACCAGGTATTTACGATCATCCCTGACCTCCTAGCACTCGCCAAGAAACTCCGCGCGCGCATCCATCTTCATGTCTCCTACGCTATATCAATGGGTGGCTTGGCTTGCTCTCTAAAACGCTGATGAGTGTTCTCGTACCAGTCCACCATCTGAGGTGTGATGCTCGGCGCGATCTCAGCCAACGCCAACTCAAAGTCGCCCATCGTGACGCTGCTTGTGTCGGGATCCCTTCGTAGTGCGTGAAGCCCTGCTTCCCTTACTATGCTGTCAATGTCTGCTCCGCTGTATCCATTCATTCTTCTTGATAGTAATTCTATGTTTACACTGTTATCGAGAGGCATTACCCCTGTCATTATCTCGAGAATCTTAAGCCGCGCTTCTTCGTCTGGTGGAGGGACATACACACGTCTGTCGAACCTACCAGGTCGTAGGACCGCGGGGTCTATGATATCAGGTCGGTTAGTAGCCGCAATCACAACTACGTTCTGTAGGCTTACCAGTCCGTCTATCTCAGACAAGAGTTGACTAATTACCCGCTCTGTAACCCTACTGTCTCCCGCTGAGCCTCTCGAAGGTACCAGTGCATCGAATTCATCGAAGAATACAATGCTAGGAGCTGCCATTCTGGCTTTTCTGAATATCTCTCTGATAGCTTTCTCGGACTCACCCACCCATTTGCTGAATATCTCAGGTCCTCTAACACTGATGAAGTTTGCCTCAGACTCTGTAGCAATTACTCTTGCAAGCAGTGTTTTGCCACAACCAGGTGGTCCGTGGAGCAGTATTCCTTTAGGAGGATTGATCCCTAGTCGAGTGAACCTTTCTGGGTTTTTTAATGGCCATTCAACAGCTTCCCTCAGGTTCTCTTTGACTGCTTCGAGCCCACCTACTGCGTCCCAGTGAATATTGGGTGACTCTATGTAGACTTCACGCATAGCAGTGGGTGTGACCTCCCTGAATGCGTCCCTTATGTCCTGTTGGTTTACTACCATCACGTCAAGAACCTCGTGAGGTATCCGTTTCTCCTCGAGGTCAATCTGAGGCAAGTACCTTCTGAGGGCCTTCATTGCAGATTCTCTGCTCAGTGCTTCAAGGTCTGCCCCCGTGTATCCGTGGGTTATTTTTGCAACTCCTGATAGGTCAACGTCTTCTGCTAGCGGCATTCCTCTTGTATGAATCTGGAGTATCCCGTATCTTCCCTCACGTGCAGGAATTCCTATCTCGACTTCCCTATCGAATCTGCCAGGTCTTCTTAGTGCTTCATCTATTGCATCAGGCCTATTAGTGGCTCCAATAACAATGACGTGACCTCTTCCCTTCAATCCATCCATTGATGCAAGTAATTGTGCAACCACCCTTCGCTCAACTTCTCCAGTTACCTCACTACGTTTGGGTGCGATGGCGTCGAGTTCATCTATAAACAGAATGCTGGGTGCGTTTTTCTCTGCGTCCTCAAACATCTTACGCATTCTAGCCTCTGATTCACCGTAGTATTTGCTCATGATCTCCGGTCCGTTTATGGCGAAGAAGTTAGCCTCGGACTCGCTGGATACTGCTCTTGCGAGTAGTGTTTTTCCGCAGCCAGGAGGACCATGGAGTAGAACGCCCTTTGGTGGGTCGATGCCTAGTCTTTGGAATATTTCAGGGTGACGTAAGGGCAGCTCAACCATTTCTCGGATACGTCTGATCTCTTCCTCCAAACCACCGATGTCCTCATATGTTGTTCTACTAGATGTCTCTAGCTCTGGGACCGGCTCACTCATGATGGTGATATCGGTGGTTGGCGCAATCTTTACAATTCCATCAGGGCGGGTGTTTACTACCGTAAATGGAACGCTGTGTCCCAACATCATTATAAGCAATGTATCACCCCTTATTGCCGGTCGGTCAATAAGCCTATCCTTGACGAACCTGATGAAATCATTGTCTACACTTATTCTTATGTCGACTGGGGCTAGTTTCAATGAAGTTGCGTACTCTGCCTCAGCCTTTGTGACTGTTACAAACTCGTTTATGGCGACACTGCAGTTTTTCCTAGTGAACCCATCAATCCTGATGAGTCCAAGTCCCTGATCTTCAGGGTAGGCAGGCCAAGCCTTGGCCGCTGTGGGTTTTTTTCCCTCTATCTGAACAACGTCTCCTACAGTGATATCCAGAGTTTTCATTGTTTCAGAGTCCATTCTAGCTATGCTTCTTCCGACGTCTCGCTGTTGTTTTGCCTCTGATACTTTTAACTGGACGCTAGCCACTAATTGTCACCTGTATGAATCTCTATTTCATGGATACGGTAGTTAATAAAAAGATTATTTTTGATGCGCGCGCGCATTGGCTGATCGACTCAAACCCACTCTAGTATATCTACTTGAACAAGCATCCGGTGGAATGGAGACCGAGACCAAAAAGCTGCTTGAAACACTCGGACTCTTCAACCTTCCATACGCCGAGCTAGAGGAATTATATATCAGGGATATAACCCAAGAAAAGGATTCAAGTTTCTATCGAAGACTAATCCTTCAGAAGCATCATAACCGTGTTCCAAGGCTCCGCGCTAAATTAATGGCCCTCCATCTAGAGTCACCTAATTCCATTCGCTCCAAGATTCGCCAAGAACTTCCACATATCCGCTAACTCCTCCGTATTTCTCCAACCTCATTTCTCGTTTTCTCCGTTTTCAACGATAGTATCCGTTCCACAGGTGGGCTTCCGTTTGTGGGTCCGCTATGAGATATCAGGCATAGGCGGATTATACT
>JABXKY010000321.1 GCA_013619005.1 Candidatus Bathyarchaeota archaeon
GCTCGGAGATGTGTATAAGAGACAGCACCGAGAAGATGGCCATTGCAGTGGCCCAGGGCGCAAGCGAGCACGCGGAGGTCGAGGTCAAGAAGATCGGGGAGGCATTCCCACTCACGATTATGGCCGACGCGGACGGCGCCATCTTCGGGTCACCTGTCTACTACGCCGACATATCCAACAACATGAAGGATTTCCTCGCCCACGTAGAGACGTACATCGAGGCAAACAAGAGGAAGATAAACAACAAGCCAGCCGCGGTATTCGGAAGCTACGGGTACGACGGTGCCTGGATTATGGAGGAGAAGCTCAAGGAGAGAATCATGGGGCTCGGCTACAACGTCTCGGATGACGTCCTCGTCATGATAGACTCCGATATCAAGTACAATTTCGAATCCAATTCGGCTAAATGCAAAGAGTTCGGCAAGAAATTCGCCGAGTCCCTCTAACCTCCTTTACTTCTAATTTTATGGATGCTAAACTACTCCGTAGTGGTTGATCGAACTCATTGCCCAGAGATATCTCACTTTTTTAGACTGGAAATCACAGTGTTTAAACCTCTGAAACCTCTTGTTTCCCCAATGTCTCCAGCCAGCATATATGATGAAACGGAGAAGGTCAGTGACCTGTTATACCTGGGTATTAACCCTGGGAGAGGTCACTCCATCGGCTGGAGCCTACAGAAGATAATAAAGGACGGCTTACCTGATCGTGAAGGTCCGGAAACGTTTTCCGATTTACTGGACTTGCTGCTGTCCTTGTTCAAGGAATCTGAGTCCGAGTGGTCAGGATCAGTGGCTCTAAACAGCATTGATGTACTGTCGGCGCCACTCATCAGGAAAGAAGGGCTCACAAAAGATCAAGTCGAGACAAAGTTGTACTCCTTCGTTTCATCCATTTGCGAAATGGATCTGAATACCACTCTGAGCCTCGATTTAATTCCAGATGAGGAGTTATCAGAAACTTATAACGCCTATCAGACCGAGATAGATGTTTTCAACCAGTCGTTCAGCGAAGCTATCTCCCTAAACATGGAGAACGGGTACTTCAACCCAGTTCCAGTGATTAATATCCACGATGATGCGTTATGGGAGAACCCCATCTTGGACGCTTATCTTGCGCTCTCTTTCCAGTATGGGCAGCCATTAATCCAGAATATGCTGAATGGGATCATCTCCTCTGAGCCTATCAGACCAGAGTCCCAGGAGCCGTATTTTGATGTACCCTATATGAGATTAGGAGGCCCCGTGGGAAACGCTGACAACCGGGGAGTCTTGGGTTATGTCTGCATCAACTTGGAGGAGATAGCAACGTTGGCAGAATCCGAGCCAAACTTCTTCACTTTACTCGACAACCAGATCGACGAAGCAACCAATATACTGGTTGAACACAAGGAAAACCTAATAGAAAACATTCGGACAGGCGGTATGCCCCTAACCAATTGGTTTATGGATGATTCTCGCTGGCTCTACTCCGCAATCTCCATAGTGGGTATGAACGAGGCTCTCAAGGTCTTAATCAATGCCCCGTTGGCCCATATTGCTGGAAAAGCCGTAACGTACCAGCTTCTTGAGTTTCTACTAAAGAAAATCGAGTCTGTCCAGCTCGAAAAAAGCGTCCTTTTTACCGTGGAATCACATCCTTCAGAGTATCCTGGGGCACTGATGCTCAGTGAATCTATTTCAGATACAAAGTTCCTTACAGCGGCCACGGACCTTTCCCCTCACCACGGCACTGAGCTATGGGATGCGTTAGAACACCAGAAAAAATTCGATTCAATGTACACCGGAGGTACGCTACAACAGGTTTTCCTCAGTGAGAGACTTACATATCATGAAGGATGCAAGCTTCTTGTAAGAAGAATTATCGAGACCTTCGGGTTCAGCTACTTCGCGATAACCCCATACTTCTCCCTGTGTCCTGAACATGGGTATCTCAGTGACATTGAAGACCTGATTCAATGCGAGAAATGCACACCATACACTCGTGTAGATGGAATCATACAGGCCGTTGAGACGTTACCAGAATCTTTAAAGGAGGTTTACCGGACACGAGTCCACTTAGACGTAAAAAACAGGTAAAGGACGAGCTCCCGATAGTGGGGATGAACAGGTTGAGCCTCGTTGATTTCCCCGGCAAGCTTTGCATGAACCTGATCGTGCCGGGCTGTAACTACCGCTGTGCTTTCTGTCCCCACGAGCAGTTGATCCATCACCATATACCAATGCCAAAGATCGGAGTGGATGAGATCGTAAAGCTTCTGAGGCCAAGGATGGGGTTCCTTGACGGCGTCTCCCTTGACGGCGGAGAGCCCTTCCTTCACAGGGGTCTGGGAAGTTTCCTCTCTGAAATGCGGTTCCAGGGCATCAAGGTCAGGATCAAGACAAACGCCTCTAGGCCAAGAGCGATCCAATACGTCCTAGATAAGAGACTGGTTGATTACCTAAGCGTGTTCATTCCAGGTCCCTTGAGCAAGTACAGGGATATCGTCAACTACAGGGTCGATCCCAACGATGTCAGGCGTTCCATCCAGATCGTCAGGAAGAGCAACGTCCCCTATGAGTTCAGGGTCAAACCTGTTCCAGGGATCGTGGAAAACGAGGACATCTTGGAAATCGCTAACACCTTGTCGGGTTCGAGGAGGCTAGTGATAGAGCAGTTTGACCCTACTCGTGTACTGGACCCAATGGTATGTGGATCAGAGGTTTTTTCTCGGTCCGAACTGGAAGATATCCGTGATTCAGCTTCTCCATAT
>JABXKY010000275.1 GCA_013619005.1 Candidatus Bathyarchaeota archaeon
ACATAAAAAGGAGTCTAAAGTTTTGGCTGATAACTCACAGGGATTTGATACGGACACAATATTGAGCAAATTCAGGATCTCTCGGTTACAGGCAATAGAGATAGCCGTGATCGCAATAGTCGCGGTCGTGGCCGCCTTGATAAGGATTTTACCTCTCCAGTACGGTGCGTACCTGACAGCATTCGACCCCCTGTTCCAGTTCAGGGCGACCGAGTACGTCGTCGAGAACGGTTACGCGGCATGGTGGACCTGGCACGACGACATGAGCTGGTACCCAATGGGTAGAAATGTCGCAAACAGTGCCTATCCGGGGGTTCCGTTCACTGCGGCCTTCATCTATGGGATAGCCAAGGTTTTCATCTCAAATCTGACGGTCCACGATGTTGCCCTATATTATCCAGTGTTAATGGCTGTCTTAACCGTCATTGCGATGTATTTCCTCGGAAAAGATATAGCTGGTAGTCCTGCTGGAATTTTCGCAGCTATTTTCATGGCTATTACTCCCGCCTATATCCGTAGAACCAGTCTGGGATTCTTTGACACGGAGAACATTGGAATCTTCGCTATCGTGTTGACAAGTTTGTTCTTCCTACGAGCGAACGATGACAGGAACAACATCGAGAGGAGGATAATATACTCGGTTCTATCAGGGTTATCACTGGGCCTCATCTATGCAAGCTGGGGAGCTGCAAAGTACATGACAGGTCTCCTCATGCTGTACATGCTTCTAATCGTTGCATCGGAAAAGTATGATACAAAGTATCTCATCTCGTACAGTTTTTCCATCGGGCTTGGTTTCCTCGTAGTCGCCCTGACCCCCCGGTTGGGCCCTAACACCCTCCTTGGGATGGATAGTCTGGCAGCGTTCGGACTCGTTGTGGTGTTACTCGGTTACGAGTTCGTTAGGGACAAGATTGATGTGAGCGTAGTAAGCGTCGGGGCCATTGGCATTGTTATTGTAGCCGTTCTAACTGTTTACATACTCCCCGCTGTGGGGGTCCAGCTTCCTCTAGGTAACAAATTCATCCAAGTTCTGAACCCGTTCACCTCAAGCAGCAGTTACCTATACGACTCGGTTGCAGAGAACCATGTTACGGCATGGACCTCCCTGTTCAATGACTACGGATTAGTTCTCGCTCTCGGCGTGTTTGGCTCTTACTACAGCGTGAAGGAGCTTGACGAGAAAAACTTGTACGCGCTTGTATTCTTCACAACTGGTCTGTACTTCGCTGGTGTTATGAGCAGGCTCACACAGATACTTGCGGCACCTGCCTGCCTAATGGGGGCCTACGGGGTCATCAATGTGGTTCAGCCGATCCTGAAACCCCAGGCATCACAGGCAAGTAGCCGAAGAGCAAGAAGAAAGAGCGCCGTCACTGGCGTCAACAAGCGTCTAGCGCTGTTTTTCATGGCATTCATGGTTCTGGCGCTGATACCAAACGTGACCGGCGCCATCAAAGCCGCGGATTCACCGACACAGTTGGCATCATCGTCTATGAGCGTCCAGATCAACGGGGAGTACCCCCAGGACTGGCCCGAGGCACTTGATTGGATGAAGGAGAACGTGGCGGACGACGAGGTGATCTGCAGTTGGTGGGACTATGGTTACTGGATCGAGGCTATGGCTGGCAAGACCACCATGGCTGACGGTGCAACCCAGACAACGAGGCAGATCAGTACCATCGGCAAAATAATGATGAGCACACCTGAGGAGAGCCTCCAGTTGCTTGAGAGGTACGGTGCAGACTATATTCTAGTGTTCTTCACCCATGCCCCGGGTAACGTTCAGAACTCTTGGCCTTTCGGCGATAACGTGAAGTGGCAATGGATGGTCCAGATTGGTGAGCTTGACATCAATGACTACGTCAACTACACGGCTGGGGTTTATAATCAAGGGTTCATGGACAGCACACTTGTTAACCTCATGTACCAGTTCCCAGTTGAGGGATTCGAGCCCGCCTTCCAGAGCGAGAACGAGTACGTTCTCATCTACAAGATCGAGTACCCAGAGACAGGCTAGGCGTAGCGGCAGATTACCGCCCTATCTTTTTTCCCTACCACTGTGAAGACCACTATTCCTCGCCGTCTTCCTTTCCCGATTATCCTCTTGTGAATTCCCTTCATGTCGACGCGCACACCCCTAGCCTTGAAGTCTATACGGCCAATGCCCAGCTCTCCAAGAGCAGCGTTGATCTCAGCTGGCTCGGTGCTGGTCACTCTCATCACCTCGTAAGTCTTCAGCACGGGTGTCCTCAGCTTTTCCTCCCCGGTCAGATACGCGATCTTCGGGTGGATCTGAGTCAGGTCATATTGCTTGGCGAGGGTGTCTATCAGCCTCGCCTTTATGTATGCTGGGTCGGGCTCGTACAGGTAGTCACCCACCTGCGTGACCTTGATTTTAGGGGTGTTGACTCGTTCCATGGTCATTTTCTCGGGTAGCTTCGTCGCTAGCACCGCTTTTTTCTCTTGATCTAGTTTCAGTTTGCCGAACCATAGGACAACCTCCTTGACCTCTCCCCTGTTGGAGATGACCTCGATGTCACAATCATACTTGATCCTGTCCAGATCGGTGCCTGGTGATATCTTGACGCACAGGTTTGGGCACAAACTCAGCAGCTCATCGATGAACGATAACCGGGGAATGTACTCCTCCGTCTTTACGGTCCTGCCTCCATCTCCTCGTCTGCTGGGGTCGAAGAATATTACGTCAAGTTCACCCAGTCTCGATTTGAAGTCTTCATCATTGACGAGCTTGGTGATGTCTCCTTGGACAACCTCGACTTTATTCTGTGCATCATAGACCTCAATATTGTGCATGAGAATCTCGATCATCTCAGGATCGATCTCAACCGAGACAACCTTCCACCTCAGCGCCATCGCGATCGTATCTCCCCCGATACCTGCGCACGCATCAAGGGCTTTCCTGACGCTGCCCAACTGTTTCCTGATCTTCCACGTCCTGTACTCGGCGACAGCCTTCCCCGTGGCCATGGCCAAGCCGTCCCTCGTGAACCTCATCTTGGACGCCCTTGGGAACTTGTCCCTACCCCTTGTCCTATAATGCACATCATCGAGGATGCCGTCGATGTCCTCCTCGTTAACATTCTGAGCTTTGAGGTACATGCGACGCTTGATGATGTCCCTGATCTTGGAGGCCTCTGCAATCAAGCGCTCCCTGTTGTCGTGGTTCACGCGTAACCTATCCCTTACTTTGATTTAACGCATGGGTAGTATCGGTGAACCAGAAAGGTTAAGAACGGACTGAGTATTGCTCTAAATACTGGGTTCGATGCATGAACGCATATTCAAGGTTGAGCCGCTTTTATGAACAAGGTAAAGAAAACTGAGTATAAACCAGCCCCCGTCAGAGAGACTCTCATCCAGATGAAGGACATCTCAGAATTAATGATCGACTTGGCGTACTCAGCGGCCCTCTTCCACAACAAGATGCTGGCCGAGGAGGTCATGGAGCTGGAGACCAAGATAGACGACCTTGTCTACCTGCTTAACATGAACCTGATGCTGGCAGCCCGTGATAAGAGGGACGCAGAACAACTTGCCGGCGTTGCCAAGGTGGGCAGTCTAACAAACGCCATCAGTGATGCCGCGGCCGATATCGCAAGCCTTGTCTTACACGATATCAAGGTCCACCCCGTTGTAAGGGAGGTCTTCCAGAGGGCAGAGGAGCACCTTACCAGGGTCGTCATCGATGAGAACTCGTTCATGGCTGGAAAAACAGTTGATGACCTTGAACTAGCCGCTGAGGTTGGAGCTGACATCATAGCCCTGAGGAGGGGCATGTTCTGGGACATAAACCCCGACAAGGAGTTACTCATGCCCGGCGATGTTGTAGTTGCAAGGGGTACCAAGGATGGCCTGAAGAGCCTGGTTAAGGCGGCACGAGCGGAGGTTGACCGCCTTGAGTAGCCCTGACCGAGCCCACTGGGAGCGAATCACCGAGGACCTGGTGACACTGAAGGACACAAGCGAGATGATGATAGATCTAGCGTACAGCGCTCTGCTTCTCAACAGTAGCTTCCTCGCCGAGGAGGTGATGATGCTGGAGGAGCAGATGGACGCACTTCACATCGCGTTTCAAAAAAGAGTACTCTCACGTACAGAGGAGGAGACCAAGCCCGAGGCCCTCTTGGGGATCATAAGGATGGGCAATGTCACCGAGAGGATAGCGGATGCCGCGGCCGAGATAGCCGAGGTGGTCCTCAGGGGGGAGGAGCCCCATAGGGTCCTCCAAATGGTTATCCAGGACGCCGAGGAAACCGTTGAGCGTGCCGTTGTGGGCGAGAACTCGTCGATCGCGGGCAAGACCCTAGACGAAGCCAAGATAGCCGACGAGACGGGCATGTGGGTGCTTGTTATACGCAGAGGGGTCCTCTGGATTAGGCCAAAGCCCTCATCGAGTTTGTTCCCGGGTGATGTCATCATCGCAAGCGGGTACAGTGAGGGTGAGGAAGACTTCAAACAATTGGTTTCTGGCGAGAAATAGGGTTTATTCCTCTGTTTCCTCGGCTGGAGCCTCTGGCTCTGCCTCGGGTTCGGGCTCCGGTGCTTTTTTACCCTTTGGAGCCTCGACGACTGCAAAGTTCAGGAAGGTGGTCTCCTGACTAACCGTGTTGCCCCTGACGACCTTTCTCTTCTGCATCCCTTTATCTGTTGGCTTGTAGCCGACACCGCCGCTTAGGACAATGCGTGCCTTGGCGCTTCCGTGGACATCGGGTCTCATTGGGATCCCGTCCTTGTCCGTTCCGCCTGTAAGTTTGAGTTTGTATCCCTGCATACCCGCTATTGCACCGTCGATGGTCATCCCTATCCGGGTACCGACGAGGGGTCTCAGCTGAGCGTCTTCGATCTCTACTCTCTGGCTTGTCCCTGTTGCTGGGTCTGAGACGATGAGTACTGGCATTTTTCTTGTTCTCCTATACCGCCCAGAGCATGTCCTTCTTGCGTTTCATCTGAACCAGCTCCCTGAGGGCATCGTTTTCGCTCTCAGTTAGCCTTCCAGCGTACTTTGTGCGCAAGAGCTTTGCATGTTTCTCTGGAATGTCTACGAACAAAACATCCCTCTCTTTTATATGTCTACCTACGATGGGCTGAGGCATGGCCACGGCTACCTCCTTACCCGCCTCGGCTAGAGGAATGGCGTTTCCACCTTCCTGAATCTGACTGATCCTGCCTAGTTTCTCGCCCTCCTGGCTGATACATTGGACTCGGGGGGTTATCTGACCCGCCAGCACGATTGCCCCGAAGATGCTGGGCTTAGCCCGCCTGAATATGTAGCCCTCCATGATCTCGAACTTTCCTGGCTTGACGAGTGTATCGAACTCTTTCCTCTCTTTTGCCTCCCGCTCTTCCTCGACCCACCTGACGTACTCGTCCATGAGGTTGTATATGATGTCGTTCCAGAAGATAGGGATCTTCTGGTCCCTTGCCTCCTTCTCGGCGTCTGGTAGTATCTTTACGTTGAATGCCAGAATAGCACCGAGGTACGGGTTCTCATACTTGACGCTGAGGGCCTCCATGACGTCCCTACGGCTCACATCACCGATATCGGCTGTTCTGATGGGGATTTCCTTGGCCCTGATGCTTTCAACAAGGGCCTCCAGGCTGCCAAGTGTGTCCGTCTTTACCATGATCCCAGTCTGCTCTGTCTGGACCTTGAGCTGCTCCATCTCAGAAGCGACCTCCTCCATAGCCTCCTCCACTGTCATGCCTTCCCCAATGGCTAAGAGGGGGGCTCCAGGTATCGCGTCATCGATGTCGGGTGCAGCTATCTTGATACCTGCCGCCGCGTGGGCCTCTTGGATGGTGTTGAACTTCTTCTTCGAGTCCCTTATCTCTTCAAGTGGCTGGGGGACCAGTATGGCCCTTATCTTGGTTGATATGGGACCTTCCCTCCCTCCGATAACAATGGTGTCCTCGGCATGTAGGGTGCCATCATAGATGATGGCGTTGAGGGTCGTGCCCAAGCCCACCTCCTCCCTGACCTCAAGAACAGTGCCCTTGGCCAGTCCCTCCGTGACCTGGAGCTTCTGTTCCAGAAATTGCTGGGTGAGACCGATGAGGACCATCAATAACTCTCCCATTCCCTCTCCCGTCTTCGCGCTAACGGGGACGATGGCGATATTCTTTGTAAAGTCACGCACCCTATCGAACCTATCGCTAGCCATATTCTCTCTGCTGAGAGTGCCCATCATGTTGTATATCCTGTTATCAAGGTCCTCTTTGACCCACTTGTTCTGGGCGTTGTACGACTTCATGAAAGGCCTATTCTCCTCGGACTTCCAGCCGGCGACCCGGTCTATCTTGTTGGCCGCGATGATGAACGGTACTTTTCTGGACTTTAGTATCTGGAGGGACTCAAATGTCTGGTTCTCGAAGCCGTGCATGGCGTCAACGACCAGTATGGCGATGTCGGCAACGCTTCCTCCCCTAGTCCTGAGGTTTGCGAATGCCTCATGGCCCGGGGTATCCACGACGAGGAGACCGGGCACCTTGATGTCGATGTTGACGTTCTGCATCAACCTCTGCGTGATGGCGACAAGGGTATCGAACGGGAAGTAGCTTGCCCCTATCTGCTGGGTCAGGCCACCTGCCTCCCTAGTCTGAACCGCTGTTCCCCTGATCTTGTCGAGGAGGCTTGTCTTCCCTGTGTCTACGTGACCTAGCATGCATACGATAGGCTGTCTCATCGGCAAATTGCACACCCGCCAGTTATGACTGATAGACGGTTAATATAGGTATCTGGGAAGAAACGAGGGGTGAAACTCCTGCGAGTTGCGCTTCGGCTCCACCCCTTCCAACTTAGGCAATAATATTGTTGTTTGGGGAGTTTTTCTCATGGTCCCAGTAGATGGTTGCCTTCTGGTAGCTGCTTGACTTGACCTTCTCGAAGGCCCTGCTGAAGTGCTCCATCTTGACCGTGATCTCGTTCTTGTGCTCGCTGGCCTCGACTGGGTCACTGTACTTCATCAAGTGCTCGTGGATGGCCGACTGACTTGCAGCGTCACAGGTCGCGGCGATATCCGCTCCGCTGTACCCCTCCATCAATTCGGCTAGCTTGTCCAAGTCCACGTCATCCGCGAGGGGCTTGCCCCTCGTGTGGATGCCCATGATCGCTTTCCTTGCCTCCAGGTCCGGGTTGGGGATGTACAGTATCCTGTCGATCCTGCCTGGTCTCATGAGCGCTGGGTCCACCATGTCTACGCGGTTGGTGGCCGCTATAACGACCACGTCCTTGAGGCTGTCCAGTCCGTCCAGCTCTGTGAGTACCTGGCTGACCACTCTCTCAGTGACGTTGTTTCCCATGTTCCTGCCTCTGGGTGGCACGATGCTATCAATCTCGTCGAAGAAGATGATACAGGGCGCGGCCTGCCTAGCCTTCCTGAATATCTCCCTGACTCCTTTCTCGGATTCTCCCACCCACTTGCTGAGCAGCTCGGGCCCCTTGACGCTGATAAAGTTCACCTCTGACTCGGTCGCCACCGCCTTGGCTACCAAGGTCTTTCCTGTACCAGGTGGCCCGTAGAGCATTATTCCCTTGGGGGGCTTGACATCGGTGTGCTCAAAGATCTCGCGGTATTTGAGGGGCCACTCGATGGCCTCCTTGAGCTCCTGTTTCGTCTCCTCCATGCCGCCCACCTCATCCCAGTGAACGTTGGGTGACTCCACGAGTACCTCTCTCATTGTGCTGGGTGGGACCTCCTTGAGGCTGTCCTCAAAGTCGTCCATAGTGACGTTGATCTTTTCAAGTATCTCCGCTGGGATGCTCTCCTCCTCCAAGTTGATCTCCGGCAGCACCCTCCTCAGTGCCCCCATGGCAGCCTCTTTTACTAAAGCCTCTAGGTCTGCGCCTACGAAGCCGTGGGTCCTGCTGGATATCTCCTTCAGGTCGACTTCCTCTGTCAGCGGCATTCCCCGTGTGTGGATCATGAGCACCTGGTGTCTCCCGTTCCTGTCAGGTAAACCGATCTCGATCTCCCTATCGAACCTGCCCGGGCGCCTGAGCGCAGGGTCTAGTGCGTTGGGTCTATTGGTTGCGCCGATGACAACGAGTTTTCCCCGGCTCTCCAGCCCATCCATGATGGTTAGAAGCTGGGATACGATTCTTTTCTCTACGTCCCCGCTTACCTCGTCCCTCTTGGGAGCTATGCTGTCGATCTCGTCGATGAATATGATGGCCGGTGAGTTCTCCTGGGCCTCCTTGAATATCTCTCTGAGCTTTCCCTCGGACTCTCCGTAAAACTTACTCATTATCTCGGGGCCTCCGATGTGGAAGAAGTTGGCCTGTGTCTCATTAGCAACTGCCTTAGCCAGAAGAGTCTTTCCAGTACCCGGTCTGTCTCTTATAC
>JABXKY010000194.1 GCA_013619005.1 Candidatus Bathyarchaeota archaeon
CAGCGAGCCTGTAAGCCATGCCGCAGATCTCGTTGTCGATGACTAGCTTCTCCAGGGACTGGCAGTTCTCGGTGGCGAGCATCCCCGGGCCTGAGACGATGTTGACACGGGCTAGGGCTGCGAGGAAGATGCCCAGCCCCGACTCGAAGCCGGTCTGGGCGTCCACCACTTTCGAGTCGCTCAGCCCTAGGTAGGCGTGGGTGGGTAATCCATAGTACTTCCCGATCTCGGCGGCGGCGCAGGTCGCGATCATCGACTCGACAGCTCCATCGGGGGCCGTGAAGTGTCTCATATCGAAGGCAACGGGGGAGCCTCCGTATACGACGGGGGCTCCAGGCACCACCGTTTGCGATATTACGAAGCCGCTGAGGAATTCAGCGTTGATCTGAACGAGGGTTCCAGCGATGGAGACGGGGCTGGTGGCTCCCATCTGTGGCGCTGATATGATCTCGGCTGGGATGCCGTACTTGGCACAGTCGATGAGATTCTGGCAGGTGACGTCGCTCCACATGAGGGGCGACGAAGGGCAGACGTCGAAGATGGCCCTCGGCGCATTAGCAAGCTCCTCTGGGCCGCCGACGACGGCCTCCAGCATCCTCTTCATGTCTATGAGTCCCGCCTTGGTGAAGGCCCCTGTCACAATCGGCTTCGACGAGTTCTTCAGGATGATGTAGAGCCTGTAAAGGTCTGAAATGGCATCCGGAACATCGGCGGGGACGATGGCTGTGCTCTGAGCGTGGACATACTCCAACGCGTCGACCAGCTTGACCAGCTGTACGAGGTCTCGAGTCAGAACCCTCCGCATCTCCCCTGTATCCCTGTCGAGGAAGTAAATGACCGCAGACCCCGGATTGTAGATGACATTGTCGCCACCAACTTTGAGTTTGCTACCGCCATCACGCATGTGAAGCCCTATCGATGAGGGCGCCTTCTTCAGGCAATCCTCCACTAGGCTCGGCGGTATGTGAACTACCTGGGCTTCGACCCTACAGCCAGCCCTCTCCAGAAGCTCAACCGCCTGGGGATTCTTCACCAATACACCGGTACCCTCTAGTACTTCAAGGGAAGCCGCGTGGATGTCCTCTATATCGTTCCGGGATAGGAAACTGATCCTAGGCATCAACACGAGCCTCCTGCGAGCGTGAGAGACAGTCATCAATCTCCCTGATTTCATTAATATTGCGTAAAAGTTGAAGACTGTAGAAAAAATAATCCTTTTTTATCTTCATTTATTCTCACTTAATAATCATCAAGTGGTTACAGAATTTAATGACTTGCTGTACTCGATTTCTCAGATGTATTTCAGGATTAATCAAAATGGTACCAGGTAGTTCCTTAATTCTCCCGAATACGAACTTCCAAGGTATTTCATCGCGCGCGCATAACCAATGCTCATTTAAACAGAGTCACGGTTTGATAGATTCAGGAGATACATAATGAAAATAGCCGTGATAGGAGCGGGACTTATGGGCCCAGCCATTACGAAGGATTGCCTTGAGGATCAGGGAGTTGAGGAGGTTCTCCTAGTTGACATCGATGCCGAGAGGTTGCGCCATGTGGCGGAGGAGCTGGGAAACCCAACCAAGCTCAAGACTGTAATCCAAGACGTTACAGACCGTGAGGGGTTGGCCCGTGCATTGGAGGGTTACGACGCCGTAGGCGTTGCGCTCCTTGAACCCCTTAACACCCACGCGATCTGGGGGGCTATCGACGCCGGTGTGGGAGTCGTCGATTTGAGCGAGGTAAGTGTTGAGGATGCTAAGGCGATAGATGAGGAGGCCAAGAAAGCAGGCGTCGCCATCATCCCAGGCTGCGGCGTGGAGCCCGGGCTCACTGAGGTCCTAGCGGCTCAGGGGATGGACATGCTTGATAGCGTCGAGGCTGTGGATATCTGGTGCGGTGGGATACCAGAGGACCCCAAGCCCCCGATGGATTACAAGATTGTCTTCGGCGGACCTTACCTCCCTCTCTGGCCAGGGAAAGTGAAGGTCATCGAGAACGGCGAGGTACGTTACAGGGATCGTTACTCTCTGGGCGATCCCCCTCGTTTCGATGGCATAGACAGGCCCTTGGAGTGCTTCTACGACGGGTTCCCGGAGAGCCTTCACCTCGTCGAGAAGTTCGAAGGTGTGCAGAGGTGCACGGAGATGACTGTTAGGTACGAGGGCTACTGTGAGAAGGTCAACTTTTTGGACGAGTGCGGCCTCTTGAGCAGGGAGCCCATCGAGTTCCGGGGAAGCGAGATCGTCCCCTTCGAAACGTTCAGCAGGATCATTCACCCTAAGGTCCGCCTTGAGGAGGAAGAGAGGGACATCACAGTCCTCAGGGTCAAGGTGAAGGGCGAGAAGGATGGCCGGGAGATCCTCTACACCTATGACATGGTGGACCGCTACGACAACGAGGAGAGGGTCACCTCGATGGCCAAGACAACCAGCTATACGGCGGCCATCGTCGCTAGAATGTTGGCAAAGGGCGATTTCGATTTGACGGGATACGTAGAGCCGGTCAGGGTCATCCGGGGAGAGAAGATGGATGAGCTACTCGCGGCCCTTGACGCCCGGAGCGTGAAGATCACCAAGACGGTGACACACGCCTAGGAAGTTGCCTCCCCGTTTTTTCATTTATCTAGGATAGAGGTTAGTCCCCTTTCCTTCTCGACGAAATCCTCTCGGACGGGTTGGAAATGTCCATGCGCGCGCGTGGAGTTTTATTCGTGTTTTAGATTTTTCATGCGTAACGCTGAGGGAG
>JABXKY010000355.1 GCA_013619005.1 Candidatus Bathyarchaeota archaeon
TCGTCTCATTAAAGTACTCCTCCTTTGCCTTGGCCTCCGCCGCGTCCTCGCCGATGAGGACATAAACGGCGAAGCTCTTTGTGATCTCATCTACGTCGCGTCCAACGGCATCGCAGTACCGGGAAAGCACATCAACCTTGCCGCTGAACGCATCCGTTGACCCAAACCAGGCCGTGAAGTTGCTCCAGTCAGCGTACCTAGCCACTGCCTTCAGTGTCAGCTGCTCCCCACTACCGGCTATCATAATTGGCGGGTGAGGCTTCTGAATTGGCTTTGGATAACAGTAGGCATTATCGATCTCGTAGTGGCGTCCCTTGAAGCTGGCCTTTTCCTCGGTCCACATTTCCCTGATGATCTGCGCTGCCTCTGAGACCCTCCTGACACGTGTGGAGGGCTTCTCGAAGGGGTAGCCGTAAGCCTTGAACTCACCCTCAGCCCAACCAGTGCCCAAGCCAAGGATTAGCCGCCCGTCGCTGATAGAGTCCAATGTGGCACCCATCTTGGCCACCATGGGCGGGTGCCTGAAGGGGGTGCACATGACAAGCTGACCCAGCTTTACTCGCCGTGTCTCAGATGCCAGCGCCGAGGTGGTGGTCCAGCACTCATAGAAGGGGTTTGCGGGGCTACCCACTAGACCAAATACGTGGTCGCTGAGCCAGACGGAGTCAAAACCAAGTCTCTCCGCGGTCACCGCCTCATCCCTGATCAAAGAGTAGTGCGGACGCTCAGGGTTGACGAAGACCCCAATATCCCGGTTCATAGTGGCATAGTGGGGGGATGGGGTTTTATCTCTTCTTTACGTCCTCGATGAACTCCGCTAGGTCCTTGACCACGGAGTCTACCAGCACCTTGCCCTTCTCCTTGGTGGCGATGGTGGGGTCCCCAAGGTTGCCGATGCTGGTGTGCTCGTCGAACATGTACGCGGCGGCTACCTTGCCCCTGTCACTGTCCGGGATGCTGCGGTACTTGGGCTTCCACTTCTCGGCCCTGTCCATGAGTATCCTGTGGCCCAGCTCAAGGCCGACGCTTGTCTCGGACTCGCATGCGTGACCGCCCCCCTCCTGGGTCAGAACCTTGGTGCCCTCGGCCCCGAAGCCGTTCTCGGACGGGTAAACCATGACGCTGTACACCCTGATACCGGTCTCCATCTCGATCTCCTTGAGGGCGAGCCTGATGGCGTTAGTGTTGCCACCGTGGGCGTTCATTATGACTATCTTCTTGAAGCCGTGGTGGATTAGGCTCCCGCATACCTCCTTCAGGACATTGACGAGGGTCCTGAAAGAGAGGGTCACGGACCCCGCGAAGTTCATGTGGTGGGGAGAGTAGCCGTAGCTGATGACGGGAGCCACTAGGACCCCCGTCTTCTTTGCGACCCTGAGTGATATCTCCTGGGCGGTGAAGGCATCGGTGTCAACGGCCATGTGCTTGCCGTGCTGCTCGGTGGAGCCGACGGGGACGAGAACCGTGTCGTTATCCTTGAGATACTCCTCGACCTCTGGGCGAGTGAGCTTGTATAGTCTAGATTCCATTCTGTTCATAAAAGGGGTGTTTAATGATATAGATTTTCTATCAAAAAATACCTACTCTGGGTTCTATTTTATTATAAGAGAGAACGCCGACCGGGTTACTACCGTGGTGCGCGAAGACGATAACCAGTGACGCGCTCCAAGACCTCAAAACGATGCGCGAGCAGGAATGCGCTGAACAACAACCTGCCCGTGCTCTAGTACCTAGAAAGTGTTGATCGGAGACTCTCCAGTTCGACCCCCGTCAATCGTTTAATCGTGTCGTTGTACCAACCCTGCTCAACGTTCACCCTATCGAGGGCCTCAATGAACGCGATGGATTTTGACAGGTGCCCCTTGATATCACCGGGCGCCTCATGGTGACCGTCGTACAGCTTCGTCTGCCGCTCACTCCAGTCTCCAGGCTGGTCGAGGCCGGGTATAAAGTTCTCTGACATCTCCTTCAGGGTCTCCTCCCCGACGATTGAGCCTAAAATGTTCAACTCACCCGTCTCTGAGTGGTGATGCTCGTCAATCCCGAACAGGGTCATATCGTAGTTGTTGGCCGCAAGCTGGGTTATATCGCATATGGCGAAGGTTATGAGACGTGTCCCCAAGTTTTTGCAGAGAGCGCTAAGGCGTCTCATACTCGGGATGGCGATGAACCCGTAGATGATGATGGTTCTCGGCTTACCTCCATTGACCAGCATGTGCTGGAGCGCAGCCTCCACAGACCTGCCGGTGGCGTAGGTGTCAGGGATTATCAATGTGTCAAGGTCCCGCCCGTGGTAGTCGGAGTAAGTCACCTCAATGTGCCTAGAATCATCGCTGTGAGCCCTATACCCATCATCCCTGTACTCGGTCCTGACGCTGATCAACGGCAACTGCGGCAACACGTTGTGAACCATATACCCGGCGCTCCCCCTCAGGATGTGGAGAATCCCAGTGGACCCGGGTATCAAACCCAGTTCCATGAGGGCGGCTTTGAACTCGTAGGCCGCACAAAGTGATTGAGATGCAAGATCTGTGCCCACCAGGTGGGGGTGGGACGCTATCCTCTGGCCCTCAGGGGTGTCGATGAGGTAGCAGTCGCCAAGGTCCTCGCCTATGAGGCTCGACGAGGCGGTGTCCACGGTGTAAAACCTCGTTGATGGTGAGAGGGATGAAAGCGTCTGGAGGGTTGCGGACTCGGTGTCCAGAGGGAAAAGCTCCCTGATTTTCTTCAAATATGATTGATCCAATAGAGACAGCTATCCTTTGACCTGGACATATTTATTGTTGTCAGGGAATTATCTCGCAGCCGTTGTTGATCTCGGGGTAATCGAACGCACTGGCATCCAGAACGCCCTCCTCGATCATCTGCCTCGCGAGGGGAACCTGTTTCTCAAGCTCCCTGATCAGGTGCCTGGTTGTATCGCAGACCCTGTCGAACCAGTCCCTGCCCCAGAACATTGTCTGGTTGCTGAACAGGCAGCGTCCACCGCAGATTCCCAGAACATCGCAGTCCGTGCAAGGAGCCCCAATGGGTAGAACATTGAACAGATCCTGAGGAGTTGATTCCCTGATGTCCCCCACCTGGCTGTATGGAAGATCTGGGGCTATGGGGCAGACATCGATCTCTCCGTTGGTCATCACGGTAAAACTGGTGGCCCCTGCTCCACACCTGATGTGGGGGGTTGGTTCTCCCGTGAGAAGGGTCTTGAACACGGGAGTGAAGGGGACAATTCCCAGGACCCTGCCTTCTCTTAACGAGTCGCCGAAATCCTTCGCCAGCCTCGTTATCCCGTCCTCGTAGCGTCTTAGCCAGCCCTCAAGGTCTCCCCAAGAGCCAAGCTCGGACCAGAACACGTCAAGCTGCCAGTGGACGTGGTCGAAGTGCGGCCGCTCCAGGTTTAGTAGGTGGGATACGTCCCTGTAGAGGTCCCCGTTCTTGCTGAACGCCATCCTGGCGATGATGTCCCCGCTGTAGCCCCTGTCTTGGACATCGATGAGGTTCCCTGTCACCAAGTCGTAGGTTCCCTCTCCCCTGCAGCAGTCGGTAACCATCGTACCCCCGTCAATGCTCGCCAGTATCGAGTGCAGTCTGTGGAGGTACCTGTCCTCGATCTGATCAAGCATCGTGGCGTTGGTCTGTAGGGTGAACGCCTTAGCGGGGACCTTGTCCATCACCTCGTACATGAAATCCATTACCAGAAGGGGCTCCCCGCCGTAGAAGCCGATAACCGGCTCAGGGTCCCGCCTCATGAACGCAACAAGGTCGTCAATATCATAGGTGTGGGTCAGGGGGATGCCCTTGACGTGACGCGTTCCTCCGCAGTAGGTGCACTGCTTGTTGCACTGCTCAGTTAGGACGAGGTGGTACTGCATATCTGGCTCCCGTACAATGCCCCGTGTGTTTTAAACCCGTTGGTCCGTGCACCTGTAAAGCCTATAACCAGTCAGGACCCAGTCTTGTACCATGTACAAGGTTGTTTACACAGTGGTAGAGGTGGGTGAGCCAAGGAGCATCGACGGCGGCCCGACCCACGTTTCAGGACCATGCAAGATGTACAAGGTGGGGGACAAGATGACGGTGGTGGGGAACCCGGGGCAGCTGGTACTGAAAGAAACAGATGCTGTGTGTCTCGCGGCGTTCAGCGCGATCCTGCCACTAACAAGCGCCATGACCAGGGAGGTCACGGAGCCATGGGATTACATGGATAAGATAGCGTACTACAGTTGCCCCGACTCTGAGAGGCCCGTGGTCTTCAAGGTGGAGCGCATAGAGGTGGAGCAGGGTGAATACCCGCCACCTTACCCGAACCCCTAATTCCCCTTCTTGAACTGGCTCATGTATTTGCTGATCAGCTCGGGCTGGCGCAGTACAAGCTCCGTGTTCATAAGTAAAACTCTCTCGTATAGCCCGGATAGCCTTGGGTCTAACTCGGAAAATGCATCGGCCCACAAGTGCCCCTTGGACAGGGCGTTCTCGCACTGGGGGCTGCATGGGAAAAAGAAGCCCGTAAAGTAAACGTGAGTATCGACCTCGGTCTCTTTGAGGGTATCAATTAACTGCCGGGCCGCCCTGGTCTCCACGTTCACGCTGTTGACCCTGTCCCTGGCATAGCTCTTGACGCAGCAATCGGGGTACCCGAGGACCTCACCGTTACGGAGAAGCCATTTCTCGTCGTACTCCTCGGGGTACGCGAACCGGATAGGATCAACGTCCGCCCCGGGTCTCCTCTGAGTCTTTCTGCGGATCTTTTCCCGGTTATTCATGAGCTTCCTGATGCGCCCGCCCGTGCCTTTTTCCTTGAAAAGGTACAGCTCGTGAACTGTGGGCCTGACCTTGATCTGGTTGTTACGGAGGCCAAGCTCCTCGGCCCACCTGTAATACGCCTTGTAAGCATCGGACCCCTCCACTATGGCCTCAAACTGCTGCTCAAGCATCTTTTTCAATACCTGAACCCCAAGTGCCCTCGCCTGCATATCAGTTACCGACTGGAGCTTCATTAGGTGGGGCTTGACCTCCTCATCGATCCTCTGACCCATCTCAACACCTTTGGGCAGCTCGGCGGGTATCGTAACCTGACTGGCTGGTCTGAGCCCTAGATAGGGGGCTAGAAACGCTTCAAGCTTGGATTTTGGTAAAACGAGGGGATTATCAAGAAACTCGTTGAGCAAATTCGACTCCATAGATACACAGGGTCAGACCTGTCTTAAATCATTTATAAAAAGGATAAAAAGGGGGGAGTGTCACATCGGAATCAGTTTAAGTACTTGTAGGAAGAACTGTGCTCTGCCTGTAAGCATCGTGAAACGGAATAGGACGGTGTTACCGAAGTAACCTCCTAATCCAATCATGATGAACAGACGACCAATCCTTGTTGGTGCCTTTAGTACTCCAGTTTGCTCAATGGTTAACAAGAAGTACATTATGCTACAGATCAGACCAACCGCAATGTACGCAAAGTTAAACCAAGCCATCGCTCCACCCTCAGTTGGTGCAGTGATGGTGCTTATTATCGCGTCCTGAAGGTTGGGTCCTATCGTTCCACGGATACCTAAACCGAAGCCAGCTCCTACCAGTAATGCTATCGGATACCTGCTCAACCACCGATACTCGGGTATGAGCATCGTGAACATCAAACACCCTAACACGAGCGGAACAATCATCAAGATCTCTCCGTCAAGTAGGGGATTGATGGCCACTCCCACGACGTAAGCAAAGTTGGTGATTACTGTAATCGCCAACGCAATACCGACATAAAGGTACTCGGCGAACCTATAGGTGGCGTTCTCCTTGTACAGCGGTAAGCTGTAGATCATGAGCATCAAGAGCCATCCGACCCAGAGACCGATTACATCTAAGGGTGCTGTTGGGTATGCCATTAGTTATTACCTCCTGCATATTTGTCGTAGAGTACACCAATGTTGGCTAGAAGTATTGCGAATACCAACAGCAAGTGACTGACGCTAATGCTGTCCATTGCTGTGGTTGCTTCACCCAGTTCTCCGACCAGTATCTCTAGCTCTGCGCCGCCTCGTGAGCCGACGCTTACGCCGAAGAAGTTACCAGCGATCCAACGGGGCAGATCAGTTGACGCGTTCATCGCGATACCGATTTCCGCTAGCTTTGTTCCATATGCTGACTGCCACTGTGTCATGAAGTGTCCACCCCAGTCGCCAGTGTCAGATGATAGTACGCCGTCGATCTCGTGTACCGAGTTTACGCCGTCCATCATAGGAATACTATCCAAAGGTGTTCCCCAGTGATCCGTGGGGTATACGCTACGAATGTCAGATGCCAACTGTGCGCAAGCGGATTCTCCTCCGGTAATGTAACCGAGGAAGACATAGTCTTCCCCATAAACCTTACCAGCAAAGTCCTCGCTAACAGTATCTAGTAGCTTATTCCAGGTCATCTCAACGTCATAGTGGATGCCCATGAAGATTATCTTGGCACCCTCTCTGAACAGAGCCTTCGTACATGCAGTTGTAGATGGGTGGCACTCTGACCACGCGCTTACACCGTAACCGAATTTAACAATCCACACTTCCCCCTCTTCAACCTCGTCACCAGTAATCCCATCGTAGAGATCCTGAGTGTTCGGGGAGATGGTAATGGGGAAGCCGATTGGGCTTAGGAATGGAACCATGAGGGCGATGAAGAGTATCCAGTAGAATACCCTACGATCAATGTTAGTTAGCTTAGTGAACACACTCATTAATCGGCACCTCCTGCATAGAATCCACGCTCCTTACCTAGGAGTGCTCTGAAACCATACGCGATGAGTCCTAAAGCTCCTACAATTGCGAAAGCTCGCATACCTGGGATTTGTCCAGTGAACTGGAACCAGTTACCTATTGTGGGGAACCCACTCCAGATAGCCTCTCCTACTGGTGCGTTCTTGAGCATCACGAAGCAGCCTGCTATTAGCATTAGAGCTGCGTCAATGTTTCTAGCCCTGAAGGCACGGTATGCGGCTGAGAAGATGTAGAACCCGGTTATCGGGTATAGTGTAGCGTTAAGCGGTGTAAAGACGTTTATGAACAGCCAGTTATAGATTCCGTTGCTAGTTTGCACACCTGTTGTAAAGTAACCTACGAGTCCTGTGAGAAGCGCTATCGTGAAAATGGTTAGTAACACCGCGCTGAATTGCCAGTCGGTTCTCTTCTGCGCTAGTTTGTTGCCGTGCTGCATAAGCAGTCTGACGGCTCCGAGGCCTAATGAGATGTTAAAGATAATAACAGCCCAAGTACGGATCGTCTCAGCCCATGGCTGAGAATTTGCGAAGAAGAAGTACTCGACCAGCATTATTATGGTGACTAGTCCAGTTAACGCGTAGACGACTTCTCGTTTGTATATATCAGACATTTTTTATCACATTCCCCATAGGTCAGCTATGACAGATATGCCAGCAGCGCCAAGTAAGAACCCTAGTCCGATGATACCCATCAGCAAGAGTTTGAAGTAGTCCTCTCCCTTGATGGAGCCAAGCATGTCACGGTCCTGACTTACAGCTGCACCAGCTGCGAACAGTTCCTCTGCCAGCAGCATGTAGTCACATGTTGCTACGAGGAAAGGCATCTGGTGTGTGTTGTTTGTACCGCCAATCTGCATTGCTCCGATGTGGTTACCAGCTTCTCCGATTACGACTGACTCGTAGTAGAAACCACCGAGTAGGATGTTTGAAGCAGGTCTTTCCCTCTGGAAGTAGCCTAAAACAGCGCTTAGGTATGGTGATTGCTCTGAGATGAACGTAATCTGTTCAGTGTTGAACTCGTCTGGCTTTCCTTGCACTAGGTACGCAGTTCTCATGGTTTCTTCAACGAGGGGAAGTGCGTCAGGTAGAGGTACAATCGCTTGGATATGTACACCTGCCTTGACACATTCCTCTGTTAAGTAACCCAAGATACTGATAGAAGCTAGAACTTGAGGTCCCTGACTAGAGTTGTTTAACGCTCCTGATATTCCAGGTGTCCAGAAGACTGGGCGGCCCATCTCGGCCGCTCGGCCTACTGCCTCTGGAATAGCTGACATCGCCGGCATGGATCTAATGGTATACTGACCTTCCTTGTTTATCGACATAAAGTAGTACATTAAAGCGAAGATGATAATCATGATAATGAAAGTCATCAATCGCCCTTCTACTATAATTGCCATTTTTTTTCCTTCCGTTGATTTATAGCCTTATCTCGTTTAACATTCACGTAATACTGCTCTAGTGAGCATAGTGCATGTCAACGTGGATAAACCTATTACAGCATAATTGCACTTTATATTTAATTGTTTTTAACCTAAATGACGATTTGTTACCTTTTCAACACTTCTTTTCGTAAAAGGAAGTTAATATTCTATGAAAAAACGTGTTTTTGAAC
>JABXKY010000364.1 GCA_013619005.1 Candidatus Bathyarchaeota archaeon
GTTAACACCTCCCAAGCCCACTACGCAAGTTGGTTCGTCTCCGGCGCCCTCGCCTCCATCGTCGGCAGCATCATGACCATTCACGGCGGTGGCGCGGGGGGAGGACCTGACGGTATGATTATCTCCGTGATGAGCGGCGCCATCCTGGGAGGCGTCTATAACATATACGGGGCAATCATCGGCGGCCTCTTCGTCGCCTTGGCCCAGGAGTTCCTGAACAGGGTTTTCTTCAATATATTTGGCCTAGCGATAATGAACTGGCAGGCACTGTTCCCCCTGGTTTTCCTCGTCTTGGCCCTCTTCCTCTTCCCCAACGGGGTTACAGGCCCCGGAGGGATCGATAAGCAGAGGCTCATCGATTTCTGGTCCGATTTAAAGAAGGTGTTGGGGATCACTCGAGAAGACACTGCATCATAGCGACGCCGAAGTTGGCCCTGCATGCGTCACAGCGGATACACGTTGTCCCCTTGGCGCCCCCCTTGAGGCTCTTGACGAGACCGGGCTCCCTTATGAAGGGCCTGCTCATGCTCACCATGTCGGTGAGGTCGCCCTCGATTACCTTCTCCATGGTCTCCAGCTTGGTGAAGCCGTGGACGAGCCCCATGGGCGTGGGCTTGGTTGCCTCCCTGATCTTGACTGCATGTCCCCCAAAGTCCAGCTCAGGGTAATCCGGGTTCTTTGCCCTCGCCCTGAGGTCTACCTGTCTTCCCCTTCCGCCGCCGCTCACCTCGATGAGGTCTATTCCCTTGGCCGCTATGGCCTTGGCGACGATGACTGACTCGTCGATGGTGAAACCGTCGGGGCTGAAATCGTCGCTGTTCATCTTGACTAGCACCGGGGCGTTCCCCAGCCTGCCCCTTACCTCGTCGTAGACCTCAAGCAGGAGCCTCATCCTGTTCTCCAGGCTGCCCCCCCACTTGTCCTGGCGCTTGTTGACGTGTTTGCTGAGGAACTGGCTGATGAGGTAACCGTGGGCCCCGTGGATCTGGACGGCGTCGAAACCCGCCTGCATGGCCCTCTCGGCCGCGTCCCCGTAGCCCTCGATGATGGCCTCTATCTCGTCCCCGCTGAACGCCCTTGATGTCCAGTCGTCCTCACCGTACACGCTGGGTCCAGCCCTGTCGGGCACGTGGACCACGCCGCCGTGGTTGATCTGGGCCGCGATGTGGCCGTCGTGCTGGTGCACCGCGTCCGTGAGCTTCTTATGCATGGGTATCTGGGCGTCGTTGCTGATGCCCGCCATGCCGTTATGTGCCTTGCCGTTGTCCATGATGTAGAGGTGGCCCTTGATTATGAGGCCGCACTCTCCCTTGCTCATTCGCTCGTAGTGCTTGATGATGGAGTCGTTGACTATGCCGTTCTCGTCAGAGAAGGCGCTGGTGGTGGCGCTCCTCATGAAGCGGTTCCTCACAAGCATGTCCCTGATCATGTATGGCTCGAAAATGTCTGACATGGCTATGATGGTTACTCCGTCTTTTTTCAAGGTTGCCTCAGAGATGTTTTTAGTATCCGCATATGATGGTAAATTATGAAACTTGAGAAAGGAGAGCAGAAACATTACTTCAAGGCAGAGGGAGAATGGTGTTACATCTGGACGCCACCGGGGTTCGACCCGGGGAAGCCGGCCCCGTTGCTGATCCACCACCACGGGGCAAGGGGCTATATCAGGGACGGGGAGTCCGACTGGCTTGACACGCCAAGCAAGGCGGCGTTCCTGCGGGCCGCCATGGAGGGCTCTGGATGCGTTGTAGCGAGTTCACATGCATGCGGGGACCACTGGGGGAACCCCTGCAGCGTCGAGGCCAACGCGGCGCTCCTCAAGTACCTTGAGGGTGTTGATGGCGTGGACACCGGCCGCCTAGGCTTCATGGGCGGGGGGCTTGGAGGGGCCATTATCTGGAACAGCGTGCTAGGGCCTTTTGCGGGTAAGGTGAAGGCGGTGGCAGTGATGCAGGCCGTGGCGAACCTGTCATCGGTGGTCAGGGAGCAGAAGTTCAAGGATGTTCTCCTGAAAGCCTACGGGGTCCCCGAGGACACGCCGGACGATGCGGCCATCGAGCGCATCATCAAGTACGACCCCATGCCGGGGCTTCAGGCACTGGAGAAGGGAACGAGCCTACCGAGGACAATAATCTACCATGGCGCAAAGGACGATAACATTCCACCTGATACAAGCGCCAAGATGCTGGCCGAGGCGTTGACCAAGGCAGGTGGCGATGTCAAGCTGGAGCTGTTTGATGAGGTGGGGCACAACACCTACGCCATGGGGAAGGCCATGGAGGACAGGCTGAGGAGCTTCTTCTCCATCCTCTGATTTTCAACGCAGTTTTAAGTATCTTTATCCCTTCATTCTGCCATGTCGAGGCATATTTTGATTATCGGCGGCGTCGCAACGGGGCCAAAGACCGCCGCCAGGCTCAGGAGGCTTGACCCTGAGGCCGAGATCACTGTTATTGAGAGGCAGGACCTGCTGAGCTACGCCGGCTGCGGTATGCCTTACTACATTGAGAACGTCATCGAGGAGTGGAACGACCTCCTGGGGGGCGCATCAATCAGGGACGCCGTCTACTTCAAGGAGAACAGGGGCTTTACAGTTCTCGACCAGACAGAGGCCAAACGGATCAACAGGCAGGCAAAGACCGTCACCGTCGAGGATTTGAGGACCGGCGAGGTCAAGGACCTCCCGTATGATAAGCTGGTTCTGGGCACTGGGGCGAGGCCTTTTGTGCCCAGGATGGAGGGCA
>JABXKY010000187.1 GCA_013619005.1 Candidatus Bathyarchaeota archaeon
CCCTTCGATCGAAGGCCCCTGTTATGTTCACAGCCTCCGATTCGAAGGGGTCCTTGACCCAGATGTCTGTGTTGGTCGCTCCCTGGGCGTGGAAGTCGTGGCCCAGGTACGCGAGACCATGCCGGCTCCATGAAATGTCTGAGACTGTGTGGGTGCTTTTTGTGACCTTCCTCGCTTCACCTCCTTTTGAGGGCACCACGTAGATGTCCTTGATGTAGCTGGTGTCCTGGTTCTCTTCCATGTTCGTCGCGTAGGCGATCTCCTTACCGTCAGGGCTCCAGGCATAGGCGGATACATCGAACTCTCCTTTGGTTACCTGTCTTGGTTTTCCACCTGCGGCTTTAACCGTGAACAGGTGAACCCGTTTGCCCGCAAACATACCGACGCCGTTGAGCTTGAACCAGATGCGCTTTACAACGACTACGTCGGACTTGGGTTTCTCTGGCTCCCAGACCCTGCTGCTGAACAGGATGGTCTTCCCGTCGGGGCTCCACTTTGGGGTGGATACTCCAGTTTCGAGGTCCGCGATGAGCCTGGCTTCGCCTCCACCGATACCTATTACGTAGAGCTGGGTCTTGCTTTCAGGCTCGCGCCCACTTGAGAGAAATAGAAGCCTGTTTCCATCAGGACTCCACCGCGGGAAGCTGTCCTTGCCTCCCCCGTAGGTGAACTGGCTGTTTTTTCCCGATGCCACGTCATGAAGCCATATGTGTTTGATGTACCCATCGTTCTCGTAATCAACGGATGTCTGCACGTAGACGACCCTTGAGCCGTCTGGGCTCGTCTGTGGGTCGGATAAGAACACGAATTTCCTGAGATCCTTGATCTCAATATTCCTTGGAGCCATAACTATCAAGAAGAACTGGATATTTTACGATATAACACCACCCAAAATGAAGAAGTGTCGGTATCAAGGTTTTTCTCCGAAAACTATATAAAGAAAGTGTGTTTCCGTGTTTTGATCCATGATTTTTTATACATATTTGGTGTTTTTGTTGTAATGTCCATTAATATCCCCGCGCCGGAGGAGTTCTTCGGTCACCAGCTTGGTGCCGATAGGAAACTGGCACATTGGAATAAAATCGTTGAATATTTCTGGGAGCTTGACAAGTCCCCGATGGTAAAGGTAGAGAACTTGGGTAAGAGCACGGAGGGCAACCCGTTCCTCTTGGCGATCATTTCGTCGGAGGAGAACATGGGGCGCCTGGAAGAGATCCGTGAGATGAGCTGGAAGCTGGCTCACCCCAAGGACGTACCACAAGAGGAGATTGACAGGATCACTGAGCAGGGAGTAGCCGTCGTTTCGATGAGTATGAGCATCCACGCCACCGAGGTGGGTGGGACACAGATGGCACCTGAGCTCGCCTATGAATTAATCACGCTGCAGAAGAACAAGGAGATACTGGATAACACCGTTCTCATCATGTTCCCGTGCTTCAACCCTGACGGCCAGATCATGGTCACAGAGTTCTACGAGAAATACCTGGGCACAGAGTACGAGGGCACAAGCCCGCCCATGCTCTACCACAAGTACACGGGGCACGACAACAACCGTGACGCCATCCACAACAACATGGTGGAGAGCAAGATGGTGAGTAAGGTACTTTACCTTGAGTGGAGTCCCCAAGCCTACATTGACTTCCACCACATGGGTAGCTACGGCGCCAGGTTCTACATCGCGCCCTTCGCGAACCCCATCGACGACAAGGTTGACCCGCTGATCTGGACAGAGCAGGAGCTCTACGGTGGGCTAACCCACGTCATGCTGGAGCAGCAGGAGAAATATGGCATCGAGTCCACGGCAACGTACCCCGGCGAGTTCATGCCCACATTCAACTACGTGCCGTGTTGGCACAACACATGCGGCATGCTCACGGAGTCAGCCTCAGCGAAGCTAGCCACACCACTGTACATACACTACCACCAGCTGCGGGGCAGCAGACGGGGTAGACCCGAGTACAGGACCCAGATGGGCTTCCCGCATCCCTGGGAGGGTGGCTGGTGGAGGCTCAGGGACATCGTGGAGCAGCAGAAGATCAGTGCCTACGGGACCCTTGAGGCAGCGGCCAAGTTCAGGTCCATGATCCTGAGTAACATGCACAGGAAGGCGGGCAACGCCATCAGGAAGGGACTGGAGGAGGCTCCATACGCGTTCATCATCAAGCCGGATCAGCACGACGAGCTGGTCCAGTACAAGCTCATGAAGACACTCATGGACATGGGCGTCGAGGTGAGCAGGAGCCAACGGGAGTTCGTCGCTGATGGAGTGGTGTACCCGAGGGGCACGTGCGTCGTGTTCGCGGGCCAGCACTGCAGGCCATACGTGGTGAGTCTCCTGAAGAGGACGTTCTACCACCTCGGTCCTTTCAGCAAGTACGATGACGGCACCCCCGTTGTGCCTTATGACCTGTCCACGTACACCATCGCGGAGTTCATGGGTATCAGGATGCACGAGGTGGAGAAGCCTTTTGAGGGCAGCTTCGAGGTGCTTGGAAGCATCAGGTACCCGAGGGGGGAGGTTGCCGACGATGCAGCCAACGGCTGGCTACTGGACGGAAAGATAAACGAGGGCTTCCTAGCCGTGAACAGGCTCCTGAGGAGGGA
Organism: Candidatus Bathyarchaeota archaeon; assembly: GCA_013619005.1. Taxonomy (GTDB): domain Archaea; phylum Thermoproteota; class Bathyarchaeia; order TCS64; family TCS64; genus RBG-16-57-9. The sequence goes on from JABXKY010000187.1 coordinate 2,605, forward strand.
CTATGTTGTCCAGAGGATTTCAGAGGCGGTGGAGGTCGAGGGAAACGTCCTGGGGCCAGGCAGTTTCTACATCCCCAAGGCAGATGGCGTCGAGATTGAGCTAAACAAGCTGAGCAAGCGGTGCCACGT
>JABXKY010000296.1 GCA_013619005.1 Candidatus Bathyarchaeota archaeon
TCGGAAACATCCTCGGCATGGCGGGAAAAAACGCCATCATAGCAAAGCTCACCCCAAGCAAACAGAGAGGACTTGGGTACGCGCTGTTCTTTCTACCTGGGAGCATCATTGGAGCGGTTACGCCCGTGGCCGCGGGTTACGTGGCGGACTTGATGGGCTTCCAGACTATATTCAACTTTGCTGTGGCCGTCAACTTCGTAGCCCTCGGGATACTGCGGTTCGCCGTCAAGGTTGATTAATTAACCCTACGGGTTAAATCCACCCGACCTCACGCTATACCCATGTTTAAAAGAAAGAACTGCGGGACAAAGGACCGGGTTGCCAGAGTCGTTGTGGGAGCATTGATCGGTGCTGCCTACCTTATGGGTTACATACAGGGAACCGTGGCTCTGGTTCTTGGAATAGTTGCATTGGTAATGGTGGGCACGGGAGCCGCTGGTTATTGTGCCATCTACGAGCCGTTGGGAATCGACACCAGGGAAGAGAAGGACTAGCCACTACCCTGATTTTTATCCTAGTACCCCTGTTCCTTCTTGATAATCATGATTCTACCAGAGGGGCGAAGCTTTGAGCTTTCACAGGAACTGCTCAAGGGAAGCATAGACATCCACGTCCACGCGGGTCCCCATATTTTCAGTAGCCCAAGGAGGGTCGACCCCTTCCAGGCGGCTAGGCTTGCGAGAGACGCGGGAATGCAGAGTATCGTCTATATGGACGTTTTCGAGATGAGCAACGGCACCGCATGGCTGGTCAACAGGGAGGTCCCTGACTTCAAGGTCTACGGCGGGCTGATCCTGAACACCGTGTACGGCGGGATGAACCCTAGGGCTGTGAAGACGGCGCTGTCATACGGCGACGGCGCCAAGTACATCAGCTTCGGGGCGCACAGCACCTACTACCAGGCGGCCCGTGAGGGGCGGGTGGTTGACGGCGAGTTCGTGCCACTGAGCGAGATATACCCCAAGTTCAAGACCGAGGAGCTTGACAGGTGCATCAGTATACCCGTTGATGAGGCCCCTGGTGACGACTTGGACGAGATCCTGAAGCTCATCGCGGCCAACCCCCACGTATACATGATCACGGGGCACGTCTCCGCTGAGGAGGGGGTTAGACTCATTGAACTGGCGGAGGAGTACGGGATCAATAAGACGGTGGTATCAAGCGCAGTGACCAAGATAGCGTCAACGAGCCAGCTTCAGTATGTGACGGACATGGGGGCGTTCATCGAGTACACCCTAGCCGCGTACACCCACACCACCACCATCCCCAAGACCCACTACTACGTTGAACGTGAGTACGCATCGATAGACGAGGGCATGAGCGGCGCCGATGAGGGCGGGGTCAAGCACGTAGCCGAGCAGATAGGGGAACTGGGGGCAGAGCACTGTGTAATCTGCACCGATTTCGGTGTCTATACACTCCCCACGCCGGTGGAGGGTTTCAGGGAGTTCATCGCATGCCTCCTCGACATGGGGACACCCCAGGAGGACATCAGGATGATGAGCAAGACGAACCCAGAGACCATTCTGGGCCTGCCCCACCTATAGCCCCAGCAACTCGGCTGGGTTTCTCTGCACGACCGTCCTGATCTGTTCCTCGGTGAGGCCCAGGTCAAGCAGCAGTGCTATGAACTCGCGCAGCCCCTCCACGGGGGGAGCCAGGGTGTAGACGCCGTAATCAGTGGCTATGATGCAGTTCTCTGCCCCCAGCTCGTTGATGTGGGCAGCCACTGTCTTGATGCTAGTCTTGGGAAAGTTGTTCGGGATGTAGTCGCTCGCGTATTTGATCTCTGCGTAGTAATCCGTCTTCCTTGTCCCCGAGCTGTGGCCGTAGGCAGCTAGGGTGTACTCGATAAGACACCCTAGCTCAGCCATGTGGGCCAGCTGGTCCATGGTGGCTATCTTGAACACCGTGCTGGAGGCGACCATCTTTTTGATGCCGTACTCGCGGCCGAGCTCGACGATCCTCACGGCCTCGGGGGCCGAGACGTGGCCCGTTATGAGGTAGATGTCGGGGTGCGCCGCCACCATCTCAAGAATCTCAACGATCTCGGGCGTGGGCGCCTCGTCAACCGGGATCTTTATGCTGCGTCCCAGTTCCTCCCGCTTGAACTTTTCGTCGATGGTGTGGAACTCCTTGAAGACGCCGTCGATGTAGTGGCCCTCGCGGCTCGCCATCCAGTGGGAGCTGTGGGTGCCGAAGGCCACGTACTTTGCCCCATCTGCGTACGTTAGGCTGGTCCTCACGGCCCTGGGGTTGATGCCGCCGAAGACGGTGTTGAGGTTGATGCCCCCGTACGTGATGAAATCGGGCACGACCTCGTTCACGATCTGGGCCGTTCCGTTGCTCATCTGGAAGACGTCCATGTAGACTATTGCCCGCATCCCGGCGTCCCTTGCCTGAGTGGCTGCCTCCACTGGTGTGACGCTCCTGGGGCTTGTTGTCAGGTGGGGGCCCGCGTGGATATGGATGTCGATGGCGCCTTTCAGCAGGTCCCTGCTCTTCTGGATTGACCTTCCCTCGGGTAGCATTTTGATCAGCTATACGGGGTTGTTCATCGCTTTAAGAGTAATCGTAGTATGGAAGATTGGGCACACAGGGTGGACAACGAAAAAAACCCTACTGCTATGTATAATGATTATTCGATCCCTGTGCCCGCCAAGAGATTCAGTGATATCTTCGACTTGGTTAAATTTACTGATCAAGAAAGGTATATTAACTTATTGATC
>JABXKY010000095.1 GCA_013619005.1 Candidatus Bathyarchaeota archaeon
CCATGACCACGGGCCTCGGTAAAAAGTTCCACCTCTACGAGTCGCCAGACGGCAAGAAGGTCGCACAGGTGGACGACGACCTCATGATCCACATGATCATTGAGGACGGGAAGCCCATATACCTGAACCCGACAACTACCGACAGCCTGAAACGGATGGCCGAGATACAAAAATATCTCAAGGACAGCTCCAAGAGACCCGAGCTCTAGGACGGGTACATCCCTATCTCAATCAGGAAGTCCTTCAAAGAGTTCGTAAGATCGTAATCCTTCAATTGGTCAAGGGTAACCCACTCCGCCTCCAAGGCATCGTCCATGGGGCACATCTCCCCGCTCACCATATCGGCAAGGTACTGGATGATGACGAAATGATAGTACACCTCGCCCTTGTCATCCAACTCTATCTTGTCAACGACCCCCAGCCTCTTGACAAGCTCCACCTCCAGACAGGTCTCCTCCTTCGCCTCCCTGAGGGCTGCATCCTCGATCCTCTCACCCACCTCAACGAGGCCACCTGGGACTGACCATAGCCCCTTGTCAGGGTTCGCTGCCCGCTTGATGAGAAGATACCTTTCACCATCCCTGATCATGACTCCAACACCAGCGATCGGCCTGGTCGGGTACTCCCTTCGACGGCTCATGAATTGAAGAGGGAGTGGAGATGGTATAAACTTAGTCCATCTCCCTGCTTGCCAGCTCCATGTGCACGAACCTGCTCATGGCCGTGCTTGAGCTGCTGGCCGGGTAGAGCTCAGGCAGTATCTTTACCCATATGGGGAACCTGCACTTCAACGACGTGCCCTTGACTATGGCCTCACCGGGAGGCAGGTTTCCTATAAGCTCGGCGAACTCGTTGCCCATGATCTCGGCGACCCTGTTCTTGTCCACGTCCTCCAGTCCGTGGCACACGATGTTGTTGGCGCACTGGGTGATAACGGTCTTCTCCACGGTGCTGAGCCTCTGCGTGACCGCCCACAAGCCAACCCCGTTCCTCCCACCGTTGGTGGCTATCTCCTTGATGACGTTCAGCAGCTTTCCGCGGGTATCCTTGTCACCGATCTCAAAGACGCCCCTCTGGGGCGCGTAGTACATGGCCTCCTCGAGGACAATGATGCACCCGAACTTTCTGTTCTCAAGGGCCTCGTTGAATATCTTCTTGAGAACCTGGCTCACCACGAGCTGCTTCTGGGTCCACGTATCCTTGCCTACGGACAGGTCCATGATGACCACGTGTTTGTCCTTCAAGAGCTCAACTGGGTCAAGGGGCTCGGAGTTACCATCAGAGATGAGCTTGCTGTTCCCGACACTGTTGATGACCTGCTGCCTGTAGCTCTCGAACTCATCCTCCTTCTTGTTGAAGCCCAGCTTCTCCGGCTTAACCCATGTGACTGCTGACTGGAGCTTGTGCTTGGTAACGGGGACGGCCTGGGCGTAAAGGATCTTCAAGGCATGAATCAAGATCTTGGCGTTCCACCATGTCTTCTGCCAACCAAACTCACCAAGATAGTCCTCCCACGGGATGGCCCCCGGCTGAAAGAAACGGCTCCAGGGCACCTTCAATGTCTTCTCGGGGCCCAGGTGCTCTCTGAGGCTGTTGTACTCCCCGTCCTTGTCTACGATGAGGAAGCGCACGGGCGGACTGGCGTTGGCGGCCCTGCTGATCATGCTTATCGCTGTGGTGGTCTTGCCGGTTCCCACGGCCCCGCAGATGAGGCAGCTCTGGCGGATTAGGCTGTATAACCCCAGCTCCACGTCCAGGTCCGTGCTAGGGTCGTTGCCCAGCAGGATCTTCCACTCCCCGTTGGGCTTGGTGAACTGTTTAATCACATCCCTCTCGGCAATGAAGACCGGCGTGTTCGGTGACAGCGGGTACCTCAAGGGCCTAAGGCTGCCTCCGTTGTCAAGCCAGCCCCACTGGTACGCCACGGCGTGGAGCGTGCTGTCCTCCACGTCCATGATGACCCTGCCCTCCCTGAGCATGACCTCCTCGTACTCCCTGACCCGCTTGTGGGGGAAAACCTTGGTTACTTGGTAGACCACAGGCCGCCCGTTCTTGGGGTGGTCGATATACACAAGGTTCCCCTTGGCGAGCTCAAGATCCCTAAGCATGAGGATCGTGATCTCGTTGATGCCGTACTCGCCCGTGCTGCTGTATGTGTGACCTACCCTTAGACTCCCATCCATCCGCTCTCCCCCCAGAAAGGAGCCACCTGCGTGATCTCCCCGTTGGCCCGGCTCACCCTGCCCAGGACCTCGCTGTAAACGTCGCTGATGAACCTCTTTGTCACCTTGACAGCCTCGTCCGCCTTGACGATGGGGTAAGGTATCCCGTTCCAGTAGCTCGTCGAATAGCAGTAGTTGGCTATGTCATCAAGCTGGTCTAGGCAGTAATCCGGCACATCGATGCGGATAGGCGGTATCTGCCACTCCTTGGTGAGCCTCACGTAGCTGCTGTAGATTGGCGTGTCAACCGCGTCCATAAGCGGACTGGTCTTGGTCGCCAACTGGAGGCCCATCCGCGGGCTGAACACCTCAGTCATTTCCCCCGGGTTCAATACGTGGAGCATCAGGAAGCTGTCCGTGAAATCAGTCTCCCTGTTAAGCCCAAGGAAGTGGATGAGATACCTGGCGCTGGGCCTCTTCACGATGCCAGCAATGGCTATCCCCCTCTCCCTGCACCTCCTGAGAAGCCTGTTCACTGCGTTAATGAGCCTCTGCCTGTCCTCCTC
>JABXKY010000184.1 GCA_013619005.1 Candidatus Bathyarchaeota archaeon
CCCATCTACCACGATAATATCTGAGAGCTTGAACAGCACCTCGTAGCCGAGGTGTTTTGAGTCATACTTGTCAGCAAACTCCTCAACCGATGGCTGGTTCTCAATAACGTACTGCGCGCGCCCTCCCTACTGGTTTTTATTCCATCGTTTTCATCACCAGTTATGAGCGAAGCAAAGTTTCTCGTGGACCAGCTGAGGACCACGTTCAACGGGGACAGCTGGCACGGTCCCAACCTGGTCAAGACACTTGAGGGAATCAGCCTCGAAAACGCGAAGACCAGGTACCTGGATGATAGGCACACCATCTGGGAGCTGACAAAACACATCACCTACTGGCTTGAGGAGGTCTACAAGTCGGTTAAGGACGTGACCAACCTCAACCACGATGGCAATGATTGGCCAAAGATGGGGGAGACAGAGGAGGACTGGGCTCAGTCCGGAAACAGGCTTGAGACAGCCGTCAACAAGCTGGCAGATGAACTAGTGTCATGGACAGATGGGGGCCTGGCTAGGACAGTCCCCGGGGCGAACTTTACGTTCAAACAGATGATCCACGGCACCATACACCACAACCTGTACCACGCAGGGCAGATCAACATACTGAAGAAGGCTTAGAGCGACTTCGCTAATTCGTAGGATCGCCACAACACATCGTAGGCGAGGGCGATCAGCTCCCTCATTATCCAGTTATCAGTGAAACCCGTCTCGAATGCCTCCCATCCCTTGATGTAGTAAGACCTGTAAACCGTTGCCAGGTCGGTCAAACCTACCGCCTCGAGTTCCCCGATGATGCTTGTCCTGTTCATTTTCCACGCCTTTTTCGAGTCAGTGAACTGGCTGAGAACCCTCACCGGTGTGGGGGAGACATTCCAGCAAAGCTCCCTGATGATCCTATAGTACTCGAGCCCTATTCGGTCAATGATTCTCTCAGGGAGTCTATCGAGGAGTGGTTTAAGGCCCATAAGCGAGGCCAAGTCCCTCCGCTGGCAGTTGGGCTCGGACTCCTCATCTCTCAGGGGGATCTCACCGTACAGAACTATTACCTCGTCCTCGCTCTCAGGTAGCATTATCTCAAGCTGAGGCTCGACGATGACTATCTGTGGTCGGGGGATGTGGATGTGACCCGGTCTATGCTCGATGAAGCGTTCCTCGTAATACTTGGTCGTTTCAAGGGCATACTTGAACCCCTCCTGGTCTCTAGGGAAGAGCGGTTGATGGTTGACGGTTCCGATGTGGATATCCAAGTCGCTAATCACCGGGACGTAATCCACTAATCCGTCCCAGCTCTTTAACACGGAGCCCTTGAGCGTGGCGTAGCTTACCCTGTCACCCATTCTCTCGGGTATCAGTTCCCCCCATACAGCTATCGCGGCCTCAACGTCCTTCCTTGCTTCCCCGAGTCTGTCCATGGTATCTGAATACGATCCTTGAGCTCAAAATTGTTCTTGTTTTTCATAATCTTTCATGGAAAAGGATTTTCTCGCTCGGGGTAGTTCGGGTAATGTAGTGGATATTATGAACGTGGAAGAGTTCAGGAAGTATCTCAAGGGTAGAGGTTACGACCAGGATACGGGTGACTCATTTGTTAAAGGAGTCGATAATGCTCAGGGTTATTTCGGAGACAGGCCAATCAAGGAAGTTGACGTTGATGGATTCAAGGAATACGTGGCACACTTGCTCGAAACGGGTGAGAACACCGAGGACAACCTCGTTGGGCTGGCCCGCTACGTCTACTTCAGCGACATGAAGGCACAGTGGATCTACTTCGCAGCCATACTGGGGGGAAGGGAGGTGTTCCCGTCCATCGAGGAGCGGCTTGAGAAGCTCACGGACAAGGAGACCGCCGAGCGCATATTCAGTAACATTGACGTGCCCAGGCTGGGGGAGGGCCCGGGATTGTATCCCGCTGCCACCAAACAGTTGATGGATCAGCTCCAGAAGGAGCTTCCTAACCACATATGGAAGCGTGTTCTGGCCGGGAACCACCACAGGATGCCCCTCGAGAGGTTCGCCAAGCACAAGAAGTGGCTTGAGGAGGCGGGAAGCGTAGATGCCTGGCTCAAGCAGATGCACGACAAGGCAGTGGAGGAGCTGGATGAACATCAGAGGGAGAACAAGATCTGGTACGAGCAGGTCATCACACCAGAGGTGGTTGAGTACGTCAGGGGCAACCAGGAGGTCCTGTCAGGCATCAGGAAGGGTGACTGGATCTACAACTCAAAGTTCCCGTATAGCCCCAAGGCATACCTTGAGGAGACGGACCCAGACGAGAGGCGTTACCTCATGTGCCACTGTGTACTAGCCAGGGAGGCGGTCAAGTCTGGTGCCCCTGATATCCCCATGGAGTGGTGCTACTGCAGCGCGGGTTATGGCAAGCTCAGGTACGATGTCGCCTTCGGCGAGGACACCGAGGTTGAGGTGCTTGAGAGCGTGTTCAGTGGCAGCGACAAATGCAGGTTCAGGATCAAGATCCCTGAAAAGTTCCGCTAGGTGCTTGACAGGATCTTCTTGACTCTGCCCACCTTCCCGTTAATCAATTTGACCTTGATACCATGAGGATGAGTCTTGCTTTTCGTCAATATCCTGCTGACAACGCCCTCGGTAAACTTCCCAGTCTTCTGGTGCTGCTTCTGAACGATGGCAACGGGCAGACCAACCCTGATACTCTCTCGATCAGTTCCTTCGGCACTCATAACGCCACTGAGAAGATTCTACTAGATATAGATG
>JABXKY010000144.1 GCA_013619005.1 Candidatus Bathyarchaeota archaeon
CTCGTGGGCTCGGAGATGTGTATAAGAGACAGGCGTCTATCACTGGAACAACCATGTGCACATACCTTACCGCCTCAAGCACCTCTTTCCTCTCCCCATAGGGTATGAAGGGCTTGCCCTTCTTCCTAGTCAACCACTCGTCCGTGTTCAGCATGACGAGAACCTTGCCTAGCTCCGACGCTGCCTTGAGATACCTTATATGCCAAATATGGACTGGGTCAAAGCCTCCTGAGACCGCGATTATCTTATTTTTATCGATGATTCCCTTCAACAATAACTTTCAGCTATACCTGAATGATAAACATGTGGGACCCGAAACAGGCAAGAAGCAAATAATGGGTTTTTACATGCATGATTCCCGACGTTGTGCTTGAATAAATATGCGAAAATGTATCGGATATGTTCTCAAAAAAGATTAGGGGTACTCCTCTAGGAGCGTCTCCCTGACCTCATCTTCTAGAGGCCCTTCCCCGTCCACGATATCGTGGAACGTGGTGAAAACCCGTTTGAGTTTCCGCCAGTCGGGCACGTATACCCTGCTGAACCAGATCCTGCTGCTGTCAACGTCCTCGTCCTCCAGCTCCCAGCGGTACTCGTCGATGCGCTCCTCGCTGATGACGTGGGCGTGGCCGTATGGCCCCTCGTGCTCGGGGGACTCAAGCGCCATGATGCCGTCCGCTCCGTGAGCGAACGCGTAAAGGAGGTGCTCCTTCTTGAGACGTGCCAGGCTTGGAAGCGGGATTATCCTGATGCTGCTGGGGTAGCTGAGCCTCGCAAGACCAGCCAGGTCAACGGCCGTGTAGGCTATCTCTCTCTCAACGAAGGCCATGATCTTTATCTCGGCCTCGCTTCCCTCAAGTGCTCCCCTGATGTTTGCCTTAAGCTGGGCATCGGTCAATCCCTGCTGGTCGAGGGCGTTCTCCTCGCATGCGGGGATGCATGCCCCGCATCCGCTGCACATGATATCGTTGATCACGGGCAGGTTGTTCTCCATTGTGATGGCGTTCTCGGGGCAGACCTCGACGCAGTCCTCGCATCCCGTGCAGGCGTCCGGCCTGGCCAGGAAAGCCTTGTTGGGCTCGATCACCCTGTCGCCGCTGAGGAAGTTGACCACCTTCATGGCCGCTCCCTCTGCCTCGGCTGTGGTGCTCTGGATGTCCTTGGGCCCGATGACCGTTCCCGCCGCGTATACGCCTTCCCTTCTGGTGCTCAATGGGTCCAGCTTGGGGTGCTTCTCCAGTATGAACTTGTCCTCGTCGGCAGAAACCCTGAGGGACTCCGCCAGCTTTAGTGACTCATCCGGTGCAACCATGGGGGGTGCCAGCACGACAAGGTCGGTGTTGTACTCCACAATCCTGTTGAGCATCATGTCCTCGCTTCGGACCATAACCTGATCCCCCTGCGGCACGATCTCGGTTACCTTGCCCTTGATGAAATTCACGCCCTTCTCCTGTGTGGTCTTGTAGAACTCCTCGTACCGTCTACCGGGTGCCCTGATGTCGATGTAGTGGATTGTGACATCCAGCCCGCGGTCTCGTAGGAGCTGGGCCTGTTTCAGGCTGTAGAGGCAGCACACCCTGCTGCAGTGGGGGCGTCCAACCTCTGTGTCCCTGCTTCCGGCGCAGAGAACATAGGTGACGCTCTTCACCTCCTTGCCCGTCTCAGGGACCACCACCATGCTCCCGGTGGGTCCGTTGACGTCAAGGATTCTCTCCATCTCCAGGCTAGTGACCACGTTGGGGTACAAGCCGTACCCGTACTGGGGCAGCCCGCTCAGGTCGTAGAGCTCGAAGCCCGTCGCCAGCACTATGGCCCCGACGTTTAGCTCGATCTCCTTCCCTGGATCGTTGATATCGATGGCGTCCGCTGGACATATCCTCTCACATGCGCCGCACTTGATGCAGGCATCGAAATCGATGGTGTAAATGCTTGGGACCGCCTGCGGGAAGGGCCTGTAGATGGCCTTCCTCTCCATGAGTCCCTGGTTGTACTCGTCCATAGCCTTGGCTGGGCACACCTCGTTGCACCGGCTGCAGCCGATGCACTTTATGGGGTCGACGCCCCTGGGCTTTACCCATACCTTAACCTTGAAGTCACCGGGAACGCCGGTGATCTCCTTCACCTCGCTGTAGGTATGGAGATCGATGTTCTTGCCCTGGCTGATCTGCGACATCTTCGGCGTCAGTATACACTGGCTGCAGTCAAGGGTCGGGAAGACCTTGGGGAACTGGATCATGTGGCCGCCTATACTAGCCTCCTTTTCCAACAAGTGCGTCTTCATTCCATACTCGTTGAGCCTCAATGTGGTGGTGATGCCCGCGACGCCGGCACCTATCACCAGTGTCTCGGGGATAACTTCCATCGTCTTGGACTCTAACTCGGTGGACTCTTTTGCCCTCTCGATTGATCCCCTGACAAGGTCCAGCGCCTTCTGGGTGGCTCCCTCGTGGTCGTCCTTGTGGACCCAGCTACACTGCTCCCTAATGTTGACTATCTCCAGGAAGCCCTGGTTCAGTCCCTCCTCCTCAAGGTTGCTGAGGAAAGTGGTCCTGTGCATGTTCGGTGTACAACAAGCTAAGATAACCCTGTCAAGTCCCTTCTCCTTTACCATCTCCCTGATGGCGTCGACGCTGGGCTTGCTGCAGAGGTAACGCT
>JABXKY010000224.1 GCA_013619005.1 Candidatus Bathyarchaeota archaeon
TGGGCCACTGCATTGGCCATCTTCTCGGTGTTTCCGGTTTTGCTATCGTATATTATTACTATCTTCATTCTCATCAATCGACCTTTGAAGTGTTTCTGAAAAATATCTGACTCGGCGGTTTATATATAGGTCGACAACCTGCATTACTGTCGTGAAAATCGGGGAGACCACCTGCAAGAGCATAATAAACAGCAGCGGGATCGAGGGAGTTGATTACGCCGTCAACCCGTATATTGGGTGCGCCCACGCCTGCACGTACTGCTACGCCAAGTTTATGACTAGGTGGTATCACAAGGGCGAGAAGTGGGGCACTTTTGTTGACGTGAAAAAGAACGCTAGAGACTGCCTTCTAAAGGAAGTGGAGAAGAGGCGGAGGGGGGTGATCCTTTTCTCGAGCGTGACGGATGCGTATCAGCCAGCCGAGAAGAAGTATGGATTGACAAGGAGCCTGCTAGAAGTTCTCGTGGACCATGATTTCCCCGTGGAGATCCTCACGAAGTCCTCTCTTGTCACCAGGGACATGGATATCCTGAGCAGGTTCGATGAGGTTGAGGTGGGGCTCACCGTCACCGCTTTCGATGAAAGGGTCAGGAGGGCTTTTGAACCTGGAGCTTCACCGATCGAGGAACGCCTGGATGCGCTGAAACTGTTCAGCGATACTGGTATTCCAACATATGCGTTCTTGGGTCCTCTCCTCCCCTACGTTTCCGAGGCAGGGTTTGAGGATTTACTGAATAGACTAGCGGAGTCTGTGGGCCGGGTGCTGGTTGACCGGCTGAACATCAAGGCGGGGAACTGGAGGAACATCGAGGCAACACTGGAGAAACACTACCCTGAGATGCTTGGAGAGTTCAAGGCGGCATCAAAGGAGCTATCCGCTTACTATGATTCTCTGAGGGGGAAAGTTAGACGGATGCTGGATGATAGAAGCATCCCTCACGATATTCTCTTTTAATCCTTGAAAGGCGTCTCACAGACCTCTATGTCGTGTCCGCTTGGGTCCGTGAAATTCACAAGCCGCTTTCCAGGGCCTAGGCTCATTTCCCAGTACCCTATTCCCATTTCCTTTAGTTTGATGATGAAGGCGTCGTAATCACTCGTGTGTACGCCGAAATGGTTGTATTTTCCTGCCCCTGGTGTTCCAGGTACACCGCTCTGCTTTAACTGCAGTAGGGCAGAGCCCATATCCATGTGAACGATATGGATTCCGTGGTCGAAAAGCCGGCTGTGGACGGTGAACCCGAAAAGGGTCTCGTAGAAGCTTACCGCCTCTTCGAGGTTCTTAACATAGACTCCGACATGGTCTAGGGTGTTCATACGCCAACTAGAAGAATATAAACTAAAAAGGGATGGGGCTAGAAGTCTTTCTCCATGATTTCTATGACATGACCGTCTAGGTCGCTGAAGAAGCATAGGCTGCTCCCGTTGCCCATGGTCACGAGTCTTTTGGGTATCCCTTTCTCGTCAAGTTTAGCCACTGTTTCATCGAATTTTGGGTCATGGAGTGCTACATGGCTCCAGTTCCCGTCTGGAGGCGCCGCTGGAGAACCCGGTCGCTGTACAAGCTCAAGGGTTCCTCCGCCTATATCGATCATGGATATCTTTGCCTCGCCGCTGGTGAAGCTGTTCACTACCTTGAACCCAAAGAGTTCATCGTAGAAGTCAAGGCTTTTTTCTAGGTTTTTGACGTATATCCCGATGTGGTTTAGATTTGCCATACAACATAGTTGGGTTTCTATTATTTAGAATCAATGAGGGAAAAAGAGTTAATTCTTAGGGTGATTGAGCTGAGCGTGGGCCGCAGCTAACCTAGCGATAGGTACCCTGTAGGGACTGCAGCTCACGTAGTTCAAGCCGATCATGTGGCAGAACTCGATGCTGCTGGGCTCGCCGCCGTGCTCGCCACAGATCCCTATCTCAAGGTCCGGCCGGGTGGCCCTTCCCTTGTCGACGCACAGCTTCATCAGCTGTCCGACGCCCTCCCTGTCGATGACTTGGAATGGGTTGCTCGGCAGCAGTCCCCTGTCCACGAAGTTGAGCAGGAACTTGCCCTCGGCGTCGTCCCTGCTGATTCCGAATGTCATCTGGGTCAGGTCGTTGGTTCCGAAGCTGAAGAACTCGGCGCTCTCCGCGATCTCATCCGCTGTGAGCGCTGCCCTCGGGATCTCGATCATGGTCCCGATCTTGTAGGCTAGGTCTTCCATGTCCGCCTCCTTGAGCACCTTCTCGGCTACCTTCTGGAGCTTGTCGTGCTCTGCACGCATCTCGTTTACGTGGCTCGTCAATGGGATCATTACCTCGGGGTGGACGTCCACTCCTGCCTTCTTGACCTCAACTGCGGCCTCCATGATGGCCTTGACCTGCATCTCGGTGAGGCCAGGGTACATCAATCCAGCCCTGCATCCTCTGAGGCCTAGCATGGGGTTTGTCTCCCATAGGCTCTCGACGACCTGTAGCAGGTACTCCTTCTCCTTGAGCTCCTCGGGGTTCTTTCCGGTGCACCTTAGCTCCGTGACCTCTATCAGCAGCTCCTCCCTGGGGGGTAGGAACTCGTGCATTGGAGGGTCGATGAGCCTGACGATGACTGGATATCCGTCCATGGCCTCGAAGATGCCCACAAAGTCCTTTCTCTGGAAAGGCAGCAGGTTGGAGAGTGCCTCCTGGTACTCCTTGACGTCCTCACTAGCCTCGGCGGTCTCCTTTAGCGCCTTCAACTGTGACTTTGCATCAGGGTCGTTGTCGTTTGCCTCGAGCTTGTTCTCAAGGTCTATGATCTGCCTTAGAAGGGGGGCCGCTACTTCGGACTTTAGGATCATGGCCACGACGTTCTCGCGCCTGCTGATCTCCTCGTCCTCCTGATCGAAGAACATGTGCTCCGTCCTGCACAGGCCTATTCCCGTTGCGCCGAACTGGCGCGCCTTCAGCGAGTCCTCTGGCGTGTCCGCGTTTGTCAGCACGCCGATGGCCTTGATCTCGTCGGCCCACTCCAGCGCCTTGATGAGTTCCTTCTCCTTCTCGAAGGCGGTCTCGATCTTGGGGACCTGTCCTAGGAACACCTCTCCGGTTGTTCCGTCTACGCTAATCCAGTCCCCTTCCTTGATGGTGTGCTCGCCTATGGTGAACAGTTTCCTGTTGGTGTCTATCCTGATGGATTCACAGCCTGCTACGCATGGCTTTCCCCATCCCCTTGCTACTACGGCTGCGTGGCTGGTGCCTCCGCCGTGCTGGGTTAGGAAGCCTTGGCTTACGATCATTCCGTTGACGTCGTCGGGGGTGGTCTCCGGGCGCACCAGGATCACCGGGTCGCCTGCCTTTCCCCTCTCCTCTGCCCTGTCGGCGTTGAATACGGCGTATCCCACCGCTGCCCCTGGGCTGGCGTTCAGCCCCTTTGCCAGGAACGTTGCGGATGCTTTTCCCTCAGGGTCGAAATGGGGGTGGAGTAGCTGGTCGACGTTGTTGGGCGTGATTCTTAGGAGCGCTGTCTCCTTGTCGATGAGTTCCTCCTCGGCCATGTCTACCGCGATCTTGATGGCTGACCTTGCGGTTCTCTTTCCTGTCCTGGTTTGGAGTATCCAGAGCTTTTCTTTCTCTATGGTGAACTCCATGTCCTGCATGTCCTTGTAGTGCTCCTCGACGATCTCGGCGATGTCCTCAAGCTCCTTGTAGAGCTTTGGCTGCTGCTCGTGTAGCTCCGAGAGTTGTATGGGGGTCCTGATTCCCGCGACTACGTCCTCGCCCTGTGCGTTGAATAGCAGTTCGCCGAAGAGTCCCTTGCTTCCGTCGCTTGGGCTCCTTGTGAACATGACTCCGCTTCCGCTGTCCCAGCCCATGTTTCCGAACACCATGGTCTGTACGTTGCATGCGGTGCCCATTGAGTCTGGGATGCCCTCGAACTTGCGGTACGTCCTGGCCCTGGGGATGTCCCAGCTGTTGAAGACGGCCGCGATGGAGGCCTTGAGCTGGTCCATGGGGTCCTGTGGGAAGCCCTCGCCAAGTAGCTCCTTGTAGAGGTACTTCATACCGGCCACTGTCTCCTTGAGGCCGTTGACGCTGACGTCTGTGTCGCCGGTTACCCCCTCGCCTTCCTTGACCTTGTCGAAGACTCCCTCGAAGGCGTGACGTTCCTGGCCCATGACTACGTCGCTGAACATGGTGAGGAAGCGCCTGTAGGCGTCCCATACGAACCGCTCGTCCCCTGTGAGCTTGACCATGCTCTCTGCCACGGCGTCGTTGATGCCCAGGTTGAGGACGGTGTCCATCATGCCTGGCATACTGACGGGTGCACCGCTTCTGACGCTTGCTAGTAGAGGGTTCTCTGGGTCGTTGAACTTTTTACCGGCTGTTTCCTCTAGGGTCTTTACGTGTTCTAGTATCTCATCCCAGAGGCCCTCCGGGAATTTTCCTCCTGCCTTCATGAAGTCGTTGCAGGTCTTTGTCGTGATGGTGAACCCCTGGGGGATGCTTAGCCCGAGGCTGGTCATCTCGGCTAGGTTTGCCCCCTTTCCTCCGAGGAGGGCCCTCATGTCCCTGTTTCCCTCGGTGAAGTCGTATACACGCTTCTCCAATCTTGTATTCTCCTGTTAGGAGTGAGGATGCTTTTCCTGCTTTTACCAGTTGCGCTTGAAAGGTGAAGGGCTTGCGGCCTGGGCTCCTGTAACGGTAGAGGGCGGACAGCTGTGTGGGTTTGCATCAAGTAACCGGTCATAAGCAAAAAAAATCTTTGATAGGCGGGGCTTACCGGTACGCACACGTATAAAAACACAAGTATCCTGCTACAGGATATTTCAAAGTGAGGTGTAGTTCATACTACAAGAATATTAATGAATTTACCTGATGTTGTTAAAGTGTCGAGAACTAATAATTGGACCCAATATTTAATGGATCCAATTCCACTGTAGATAAAACCAGATTACCAAGTGGTAAATTATCATTATTTTAATTGGCACCAATATCTGAGCGTGCACTTCAGCTACCCCTTGAGGTACTTGAGGTGAGGTTGTGGCTTAGCTTGAGGTAGCTGAGCTAGCTGGCTGGCTAGGTGATGGTACCTCAGAGGTGGTAGGTGGTGGTAGCTTGAGCTTAGCTTGTGGTAGGTGGGCTGGCTTGGTTAGGATACCCTAACGCAAGCGGTCAGCTACCTCAAGCTAAGCCACAACCTCACCTCAAGTACCTCCCTTAACCAGCACACCTACCATGCCGCGCACCTCATGAGGGGCGTTATATGTTCACGTATGTATAAGGGGTGAAAATCTGCACCATATGATTTAGGTTGTAGTTACGAACCAAAACCCTACAATTGTCAATCTAACGTCTTGAGAACTATATATCTAATTCAAATCAATGGTAAGTGAAAACAGGGTAACCTACTATTTGTGAAAAAAATTAATCGAGCCCGCATGCCTCGCTGATGGCCGCACGCATCTTGTCGTTGTTGGGTGGGCATCCCACCGCGTAGCATCCCTTGTGCTGGTTTCTCTCCTGGCAGATGCCCATGATGACGGGCTTGTTGGTTAGCCCCTTGGGGACCTTGGCGTTGCTGCCCACCACGATGACCAGCTCCCTGATCTCCCCCATCTTCTTCATCTGCTCCAAGTCGTAGAACACGCTGTGGATGGTGCCGTGGCATGCACTGCAAGCGCCGTCACTGATGACGGTAACCCCCTCCGCGAACTCCATCCCAGTCGGTGCCCTCTCGAACCTGTAGGTGTAGCTTGAGACCGGCTCGCCCACCACCTCAGGCTCCTGACCTAGGTCGATGATTCCGTTCGCCGCTGCCTCGACCAGGTAGTCAAGCTCTGCCTCGGTGAACCCCATGATCCTTGAGGCTATCCTGTCAAGTGCGTAGATGTCGGCGCTGGCTATGATGGTGTTGAGCTCCACCTTGGGGCCGAAACTGGGCCCCAGCCCCTCCATGGCCACGATAGCGTCGAGGACCGTTAGGTCCACGGGCACAGCCTTGTTGAGGTCCAGTATGCCCTTGACGACGCCTATCTTGTGGAAGTTACGCTTCATGTACCTGGGCAGGACCCCCTTGAGGTTCTTGACCCCCAAGGTGACGCTGAGCTGGTCGTGGGTCTTCATTACCGGCATGTTGATCCTGACATCGGCGTCCATGAACTCCTTGGAAACCTCAACAACGTCGATGAGCAGCGGGTCCGGTACCTCCACCTTGACTATGGGGCTGTTATCGACATCCACTATCTCGGCGCCGTTCTCCTCGGCCAGCGCCTTGATACCGCTGAGCTCCAGGGCCCTGCTGGTCTTTGTGAAGTATCCTGCCCCCTCGACCACCATGACCCTTGAGGCCCCGGCTTCGTTGCTGAGCTTGATCATGGCAGCCACCACGCGCTTGTCGGTGGTGACGCCTGGACCAGCGCCCTCCCCCGTGACCACGTTTGGCTTCAGCGCCACGGTGTCGCCGGGCTTGACGTATTTCTGGATTCCTCCGAGTAGGTCTATTGATTTCTTTACGAGCCCGTAGACCTCTTGGTCGGTGGGCTTATCCCTGCTCCTTACAACGGAAACCTTGCTCATACATGTTCAACTACTACCTTTCCCGTGGTGATAATAAATCATTCAGTTAAACACAAATCCGTGTACGCCAACTCCAATGTATGGGTACCGGCGAGGTCAGGTTCATAGGAACCGTTGTGGAGGTCAACGAAGATATCTCGGTCATCGAGATTGACCAGCGTTTCTGCCCCGGGCTTGACCAGCTGGACTCCTACAGCGAGCTGGATGTGCTCTTCTGGTTCCACTTCAGAGACGACGACAAGCACAGGAAAGTGCTGAAGGTGGTCCCAAGGAGGCACGGCGAGACCGAGCCGAGGGGGGTCTTTTCAACCCACAGTCCGTCAAGGCCGAACCCCATCGGGCTGACGCGGGTAGAGCTGGTCTCCCTTGATGGCTGTAGGGTGACCGTGAAGGGGCTTGACGCCTTCGAGGGGTCTCCCATCGTTGACCTGAAGGCCGTGTCGAAGCGAAGGCCTGGGTCTTCTTAGAAATAATCAAAAGGACAGCCTGCACTACCCATACCGTGGGCGATATGCTGTTATCCAAACACCTGAAAGGGTACGAGAAGGACATAGTTGATGTAGTCCTCGGGGTAGCCGAGGTCTCCAAGACCATCAGCAGGGGTTTCATCACACGGCAGGGAAAAACGGACACCAGCAACGTGTACGGGGAGCAGCAGGCCGCCATGGACAAGTGGGCCGACGAGCTGTTGATCAATGAGCTAGGCGGCTCCGGGCTGATCAGGTACCTCGCCTCAGAGGAGCAGCCCGAGTTATTGGAGTTTGAGTCCGAATCTGACATCGCGTTATCAGTTGACCCGCTTGACGGGTCCTCGTTGCTCGGCGTCAACTTGGCGATGGGAACTATCGTTGGCATACACCGTGGAGGTGTCCTGAAGCCGGGTGAGGAAATGGTTGGTGCCGTGTACATCATCTACGGTCCCTTGACAGTGCTGGTTTACTCTCTCGGTGATGGGGTACACGAGTTCGCGCTGAACACCGACGGCGATTTTATCCTCCAGAAAGAGAATATGACAATTGGCTCCGAGAAGAGGATGGGGCCAGGGGCGGCAAGAAACACGTACCTACCGTTCCACGAGGAGTACATATCCAAACTTGAGGCCGACGGATACAAGATAAGGTTCAGCGGCTCATTCGTCGCGGATGTCCACCAGATACTGCACAAGGGCGGCGTATTCACCTACCCAGGGTACCAGGGTAGCGTGAGGGGCAAGCTACGGCTTCTGTTCGAGTGCGCTCCCATGGGGTACATCGTTACCCAGGCGGGTGGGGCGGTCAGCGACGGATACGTTGACCTCCTCTCAATTGTCCCAGAATCAATCTCGGAGCGTGTTCCCGTCTACATCGGCGGGAAGAGGGAGATCAATCTCATCATGGGGCTCCCCAAGTAAATTCACTAGTCTCCGACGTTACGTGACAATGGTAATAAAAAATCGTAGATAATATGAGAAAAATGTTGTTGACAAGATATTGTATGGGTCTAGTCAAGATATTCAAACGCGTCTGGAGATGTGTAATATTTTCCATCGGCGAAGAGAAGGGCCTCACTGATCTTCAGCTCCTTGAGAACTTTGAAGAGTTTTCCTTCCTTGATCTTTGTGGCTTTTATCTCTTTGAATGTTTTTGGTTCCTTACAATGGGTCAGTACCTTTAGGCAGTTCTCATCGAGTATCTGCTTCTTCAGTGATTCTACGTTTATTGCCAAATTGACACCTGCATAGACTGCCATGATATATACTATATATAATATATGTCTAGGCTAACGTAATAG